>QMPB01000011.1 GCA_003648395.1 Bacteroidota bacterium | reverse complement strand
TTCACTTAGCTAATCTATGCAGAATAAACCCATCACTTTTTTCCAAAACATTTCTTGAAGATTATGCTACAAAGAATGATTTATTAAGAAATTCGTATGTTAAATCCCTACGCAAAACATTGAAGAAGCAAGGACAAGCTACTCTATTTAAGCCCAACAAAACCTTATGGTCATTGGCCAAAGAGCATGCCCAGTGGAGTGGTAAATATGGAAAACTTGGACATCAGCATTATAATAAACGATCATCGAAATCAAACTATGAGTACTTTTGTGAGAATTGCCAATATGGTTATTCAAATGCTTTAGATATTTATATGGATTTACTAATAGATACCGATATTCCTGATTTGGGACATCGAATCAATTTTCTCTCTAAAGATGTAGATAATATTGGTGTTTCTATTCAGCCTCATAAAACTTATGAATATAATTGTGTGGTTGATTTTGGCGGGAATTAATAATTATGAATAGTATAATATTTTATTTATGGAAGAACAAATAAACAATCCATTGCATGGCGTAAAGCTTAAAACAATACTTGAGCAGCTAATAGACAATTACGAATGGGAAGACTTGGCAGAGGAAATAGATATCAACTGTTTTAAGAGTAATCCTAGCCTAAAATCATGCTTAAAGTTTCTAAGACGAACACCTTGGGCTAGAGAAAAAGTAGAAGTTTTTTATGTTAGTGTAATGAAGTATTTAAAGTAAAAATCAATAAAAAACCCCAAGGAAATAAATCCTCAGGGCTTCTGTTTTAGTTTATAGTTGTTGGCTAGTTAAGCCAATATCATTACCATTGTTTTCTAGCTTTACGTTGACGTGAAGAATCTTTTCCTCCACTTCTACGGCTGCTACTTCCGCCACTATTTCCACCACTACTTCTATCACTCTTATAGCTTCTACGATTTCCACCATCAGAATTTCTACTTCCACCACCAGATCGGCGATTAGAACTATTATCTCTTGAAGGAGAAGATGCACCTTTGCTTTCAGCTTTTTCCACAAGAATATCGGTACCATGATAATCCATAGAATTCATTGATGAAATAACATCATCACTAAATTTTGGATCTACCTCAAAGAAACTGAACTTCTTAAGAATTTCAATATCTCCAATATCAACACTCTTATCTGGAGTAGCTCTATTAATAATACCTATAATTGCACTAGGGCTTATATTATCTTTAGAACCAATATTTACATAGCAACGTTGCATATTTGGATTTCCTTTGCGCTCTCTACGTTCGCCTCTATCACCTCTATCTCTTCTGTCGCCTCTGTCGCCTCTATCATTTCTGTCTTTTCTATCTTTTCTTCGGTCGCTATTGCGCTCTCTGTTTGCCGATTCGCTTACATTAAGGTCCTTGGCATTCTTATAATAATCCAAAAAGCGGTTAAACTCTAAAGCTACAAATCGCTTAATAACCTCTTCCTTGCTCATTTCGCCAAGCTTCTCATAAATAACATCCATGAAGTCATCAATATCCGAATTCGAAAGATCAACATTTTCCATAGTTTCTACTGTAGCAAACAATTGTCTTTCACAGATTTCTTGTCCACCAGGAACTTTCTTTTTGGTAAAATCTCTACCAATTAATTGTTGAATTTCTCTAATCTTTCTGTTCTCACGTGAGTGAAGAATAGATATACTTATTCCTGAACTTCCCGCTCTTCCTGTACGACCCGATCGGTGAACATATACCTCAGGATCGTCTGGTAAGCTAAAGTTTATAACATGCGTAAGTTCTTTTACATCAAGACCACGAGCTGCAACATCAGTAGCCACAAGAATTTGAATATTCTTATGTCTAAAACGACTCATTACGTGCTCACGTTGTGCTTGAGACAAATCGCCATGTAGCGAATCAGCACTATAATTATCCTTAATAAGTTTTTCCGAAATTTCCTTAGTTTCTCTACGAGTACGACAAAAAATAATAGCGTAAATATTAGGATTCATATCCGCAATACGCTTTAATGCCGAATATTTATCTCGCGCACTTACTTGGTAATAGTGATGGTCAACAGTATCAGCTCCTAAATTAGCCTTTGCAACAGCAATTTGGTGAGGATTATTCATGTAATTTTTACTAATCTGAATAATTCCTTTTGGCAATGTTGCTGAGAATAAAAGAGTTTGACGATCTTTAGAAGTAGTTTCTAGAATTGCATCCAAATCGTCTTTAAAACCCATATTCAACATTTCGTCAGCCTCATCAAGTACCAACCACTTTACATCCTGAAGTTTAAGGATTCTTCTTTTTACTAAATCCAGCACTCGGCCAGGAGTTCCTACTACAATATGTACTCCTCTTTTCAAAGCAGTAATTTGCGGTTCAATACTAGCACCACCATATACGGTAGTTATTTTTACTTTACGCATTTTTGATGCGTACTGCTGCATATCATTACTAATTTGAATAGCAAGCTCACGTGTTGGTGATAAAATTATTGCCTGAATACTCTTACTACTATCGTCAATCTGTTGAAGAATAGGTAATCCAAATGCAGCAGTTTTACCAGTTCCGGTTTGTGCATTTGCAATAAGGTCTTGACTTGTTTCCATAATAAATGGAATACATTCGGCTTGAATTGGAGTTGGTGTTTCATAACCAAGCTCAAGAACAGCCTCTACAATCTCTGGTTTAAGATTGCTTGATTTATAATCAATCATAAGATGAATTTTTAACGCTACTTTTATCTTACAATTAAGAAAAAAAGTAACCCGATTATGAGTTCGGTTCATCTAAAAGATTATTGCTGTATTTAGCAATATTAATTGTGGTGCTCGTAATTTACACCATAGCCCAATAGAACCGAGCTCGAATTTTACGAAGGCGCAAAAGTAGTCTTTTAATTTAACTAAAAAAGTATTTTATGAATAATTATGAAATAATTGATTATTAGGTGTTTGTAAGTAATTATATAATTTTACATTATTTAAGATTTACAAATAAATATCTATTCTATCTTTGTTTCAACTATAAAAAGAGATATTATGAAAAGAAGAGACGCATTTAAAAAAATAGGACTGATGAGTTTGATTGGACTTTCAGGCATGGCCATATTTTCTTGTTCTGATGATCAGAATAAAACAAAAGAAGCAATATCTGATATTACCAAAGATGTAACGCCAAAGATAAAAACAGCAAGAGAAAAACTAATTGTAAATAGAACGCAGATGTCGTTTGCCGACCCAGAGAACCCAACAAAGGCAGAACTCAAACATACTCCAGAGATTACTTTCGGAAATAAGGACGAAAAAGGAAATGTACTTGTAAAAATAACAATTGGGCAACAAGGTATAATTCATCCTGCAACGGATAACCACTGGATAGACTTCTTAAAGGTATATGTTAATGGGATTGAAAAAGTAAGTATTGACTTTGCCAATGGTGGTGTACGTGCTTTTGGACATTTTTATTTAGCTATTGCCCATGGTGATAGTATTAAAGCTATTTCAGGATGCAATATTCATGGTATTTGGGAGAATGCTACAAAGTATTAAACCTGCAATTTCACAAAATGATATAAAAAGAAAAGACCAAGAAAATAATATTTTATTGGTCTTTTCTTTTTATGATAAGGACTTATTATTTAAACAATATACCAACCTTTAAACCCATTGTAATACTAAAAGGAACATTCATATCCACTATAGTATTACTATAATAATAATTAACATTTTCATTATTTGTATATCCATATCCAACGCCAAAATAAAAATCAATTAGGAAAGCATTGCTATAAACAATCTGTTTTCCGGCAATAAGTAAAACAGAGAGAGAAGTTGCATTTGTTTTAGTGTAATTACCATTCATATAGTTATGTTCATTAGTACTAAATGAATTAAAAATTAATTCAGGCTTAATATAAGAACCTTTTAATAAATGAGAGTATTTAAGTTTTCTTATGTAGAAATCCGGCGTTCTCATAAATTTATAACCTGCTCTAAGTATAATACCATTGTCTTGTTCTCCAGTATTTTCATTACCATAAATATAACCAATACCAAACTCCATGCTTCTTCCTGGGCTAATGCTCTTTTCGTAAGCAAAAGATATATTTCCCATTATTGGAGACATAAAATGAATCTTTATAGCATTCTTTCTGTTATCAGTATAATTTTCAGGATTGTCCATCTCCGAAGTAAAAGGTATTTCATTACCACCATTTAATACAATTTTTCTAACCTTTTCTATATCAATAGTGAATATTAAATCGCTAGGATAGTCTTTTAGTTTGTACTTAATTTCTTCAGTACCTATCTCTGTAATTTTACAATAAATGGTGTCGCTATTTGTTTTTATAATGCGATCCTGAGAAATGGCATTAATGGAGAATAGCATACTCGCAAGAATTATTAAAATGTTTAATATTTTCATATTCTGTGTTTTTATATACCTCTGATTAAATCTTTAATGTCAATTAATAATAATTTCTACAAAGATAGCTAATTATTACCTAATAAATCATAATTATTTGTTAAAACAATAACAATAGGTTTCAAAAGCCAAGCATTACTATTCTATATCCTTGGCTTATTAATTACTTTAAACACAAATAACCATATTAAATCATAATTCCCAAATAATAATACAATTTTTATAATAAACAATAAAAACTATATACTACTTTATATTAGTTATATATCCGATTATAAACGACAACAAACGAATGTTAAACGTAAGTAAATATTTATTAACCAAGTAAAGGATTACAGTGGATATACTTTTGCATCGTCAAATCAACCAAATAGGTAGAGCGACAAAACCAAATTATAAACTTTTAAATAAATATTATTATGAAAAACTTACGCAACTCAGTAACATTAATTGGCCACCTAGGCGACACTCCTGAATTTAAAGAATTAGATAATGGAACAACATTAGCAAAATTTGCAATTGCTACAGACGAAAGCTATAAGAATAAAAGTGGTGAGAAAGTAGATGCAACAGAATGGCATAACCTAATTGTATGGGGAGCACAAGCAAAGACTGTACGTGATTACCTAAAAAAAGGATCGAAGGTAATGATTGAAGGTCGCCTTACTACCGAAACTTGGGACAATAAAGAAGGTGTTAAACAATATCGCAGTCAGATTGTAGTAAATGATTTTTTGATGCTTGATAAAAAGCAATCTTAAGTAGTATACAATTTTAAAAATAATAATCTTAATAATTAATAACAAATAAAATTTAGAAAAACATGAAAAACCTACGCAACTCAGTAAACCTCATTGGACATATTGGAGACACTCCAGAATACAAAGAATTATCAAACGGAAGCCAACTTGCAAAATTTGCAATTGCTACAGACGAAAGCTATAAAACAAAAGATGGCAAAAAAATTGAAGCAACACAATGGCATAATATTGTAGTATGGGGTGCTCAAGCAAAAACTGTAAGAGACTACCTAAAGAAAGGATCGCAAGTAATGATTGAAGGTCGCCTTACTACAAATATATGGGAGGACAAGGACAATAAGAAGCACTACCGTACAGAGATTATTACCAATGATTTTCTAATGCTCGACAAAAAACAAAAAACGGCATAGATAAAAGTACCGAATAATAATCAGAGTAAAAAATTCATATTACTTACTAATAAAATCATAATCATGAAAAACCTACGCAATACAGTAAAACTAATTGGACATTTGGGGAATGAGCCAACAATCAAAAAGTTCAAGAATGGAAGCCAAAAAGCAATTCTAATACTTGCCACCAATGAGAGTTATAAAAAACTAAATGGTGAATATAAAATCACCACACAATGGCATACGCTAATTGTAAAAGATGCCCTTGTGGATATTGTAGAGAAGTATGTGAAGAAAGGAATGCAACTTTCGATTAATGGTAGATTAATCAGCAAAAGCTGGAAAGACAAAACTGGTAAATCTAATTATAGAACAGAAATTGAAGTTAGCGAACTTCTTATGCTTAACCAAATGATTGCTTAATCAATAAATGTTCTAATAATATAAGGGAGATATGGATAATAATCTAGATCTCTCTTTTCTTTTTGTGTAAATTTTATCCAATTCGTGGACGCTTAAATATTAACTGGGAGTTTCTTTTTCAATTCTATTCCTAATGGGCTAACTTCTGCTTGTATCGGAAAAACCTCCACCCCTTGGTCTATTGCTCTTTGCAATGCTTCTGCATATTTGGGATCTATATGTTTTGCTACTCCAAAGCTATCCACATCCATTCGCTGTATTACATAAACCATCACAGCTCTCATTCCCTGTTTCTTTATTCTTATTAAAGTTTCCAAGTGCTTCAATCCACGAGTAGTTACCGCATCCGGAAAAAGTGCTGCATCCCCTACTTTCATAGTTACATTCTTTACTTCAATAAAACATTTTTCATTTTCATTTTCTGCAAATACATCCAATCTACTATCTTCAAATTTAACCTCTCGCCTAACATTGGTGTAATTCTCTAAACCAACTATTTCGTTATTTTTAACTGCTTCATATACCAGCTGGTTGGGAATAATAGTATTAATTCCTATCCATCCTCCATTTATATATATTGTTTCCCAGGTGAAGCGTGTTTTGCGCTTAGGGTCCTTAGCCGGGCTGAGCAATACTGGTGCACCTTCTTCAAGGCAGCTTTTCATGGTTCCCGAATTTGTACAATGAGCTACTACAATACTCCCATCTTCCAACTCCACATCTGTAAGAAATCTTTTATATCTCTTTATAAGTTTGCCCGATACTAGCTTTTGATCAAATTTCATAGTAATTCTCTAAATGAATTTATGTATTTATTCCTTTATACTATTATCCCAGTATTTGCTTTATAAACTCTATATATGTTTGTGGACGAACAATTAACATAAAAAGTAAACCATATATTGCGCCCCATAAGTGAGCACTATGCCCAATTGTAGAATTTCCTCGCTTATCCATTACAATAGTGTAAACAAGGTATAAAATTCCAAATATCCACGCTGGTATTCCAAATGGAATAAGAAATAAATACATTTCGGAAGTGGGTGAAATAATAATACTAGCATAAACTACTGCAGAAACAGCTCCACTTGCTCCTACTGCATTATATAATAAGTCATTTTTATGTTTTATAAACGAAGGGATAACGCTAATAACAATGGCAACAATATATAAAGCTAGAAAGTATAAATTTGCTAATTCTCCAAAGAAATATGTAAAATACCAGACAATACCTTTCCCAAAAATCCACAAAACCCACATATTTATTCCCAAATGAATAAAGTCGGCATGTATAAAACCATAACTCAAAAACCTATACCACTCTTTGGAATTCAATATATGATATGGATTAAATTTTAGCTTATCCATCAATAAAACATTCTTGAGTGCTTGTATCGAAATAATAATCGTAGAAATAAGAACAGCGTATAATATTATGTATTCCATACTTTTACAGCTTCATTCTATCAAGGTCTCTTTTCAAATCCTTATCTTTTATACTATTTCGCTTATCAAAATGCTGCTTCCCTTTTGCCAATGCTATTTCGAGCTTTGCAAGGCCTTTTTCATTGATAAAAAGTCGGACGGGAATAATTGTAAAACCCTTTTCTTTTATTTTCTTTTCATATTTTTTAAGCTCTCGCTTATTTAATAAAAGCTTTCTTTCTGTTCGTGTTTCATGTCGGTTAAACGAGCCCATCGCATATTCTGCAATAAACATGTTTTTAATATATAATTCGCCACCCACAAAAATGCCATAAGAATCAGAAATATTAGCTTTTCCCATTCTTATGGATTTTATTTCCGTACCACTCAACACTATGCCTGCAGTAATATCATCACTCAGAAAATACTCAAATTTAGCACGCTTATTCTTTATCTCTACTTTTGCTTTCATTACTTCTAACTTCTTAAAATCTTGAAGCTTCCTCCCTCTTCAATACTTATTATTGTCGATGGCTTTACTTCATTCATAGTATTATGGTGCAAATTTATTACATAATCGGCATTATCAAGAATATAGTTATCAATATCCTTATAAAATATTGGAGAAGGTTTTCCCGACTCATTTGCCGAAGTAGATACAATTGGCTTTCCGAACTCCTCAATTAATGTTCTACTAAACTCATCTTTCGAAACCCTAATTGCCACAGTATCATTATCTCTAACAAGGTTACTAGCTAGGTTTTTTGCTCCATCATAAACAATAGTAAGTGGCTTATCCCATACCTCTATCAAATCGTAGGCAGCTTCGGGTACTTCATATACATAATCCTTAATAGTCTCTGCATCGCTCACTAGTACTATCATTGTCTTCTCTTCAACTCGTCTTTTAAGTTTATGAATTTTTTTTATAGCATTTGCATTGGTGGCATCGCAGCCAATTCCCCAAATAGTATCTGTTGGATATACTATTATACCACCTTTTCTTAATACTTGTATTGCTTTTTTAATTTCTTCTTCCATAATAATTTACTATTTCTGCAATATCCTATCTAATAATTCATTTGTATCTATTCCATTTGCACAATCAAAATGTCCCTCTTTACACTCTTTTCTACCATGTAGACCACATGGCTTGCAATTTAGTTTACCTCTATATTCAATTATTTTGCTATTACTCGACCTTGGACCAAAACCAAAACTTGGAGTAGTGGAACAAAAAACTGCTGTACAAGGAGCATTCATTGCCGACGAAATATGTAAAGGAGCAGAATCGTTTACATAATTCATTTCTGAATCCTGCATTAATGCTGCTGATTGTAAGATATTTAATTTCCCGCAAAGGTTAAGCACATTCTTATTAGTAGATTTATTAATAATGTCGTCTATAGCTAATCTATCAGCTGGTCCACCAATCAAATACACTTCTATGTCTGATGGTAATTTATCAATAAAATCTACCCACTTATTTGCAGGATACTGCTTGGTAAACCATACTGATGTAGGTGCTATTACAATATATTTCTTCTCTTTATAAAACTTTACTTTATCAAAATCTTCTTCTTGAGGATAAAGGCGCATTTCGCCTTCGGCATCAGGCAATATAGTTTGCAGCAAACTCATATTCCTCTCTACCTCATGTACTCCCGCAGAAATATCGTGTTTTACTATATTACTAAACATAAATGATAATGGATTTTTATCAAAACCCACTGTGAGTTTGGCATTAGAGAATATAGTATATAATCCACTACTCATAAACCTTTGCAGGTTTATTATAATATCATACTTCTGCTTTCTAAATTCTCCAATTAGCTTCCATTGATTTCTAGTTTTATTCTTTTTCTTATCCCAAATCCATAATTTATTAATTTTAGGATGATTGTTAAGAATAGACTCATTACCTTTTCTCAGCAATACATCAATCTTTATGGACGAATTATGAGAATTTATAGCCTCAATTATTGGCGTAGCAAGTATTACATCGCCTATAAAGGCGGTTTGAATAATTAATATTTTACTATTATCTAATATCACTATTTGCTTTATTTATTTGTCAGTACAAAAATATACTTTCTTTAAGTGTTAAAGGCTACTTTTTTCAAAAAATATCAAAAAAAAAGAGCACCGTAGTGCTCTCCCTATATTTTAATCGAAATCTCTATTTAACGCGGAACCAATATTGTGTTCTATAAATAAAACCTATATAACCTCTAACATTAAGTTTATTAGAATCATCTTCATCAACCCATATTTTACAGTCATAAACTGTACCTTTTGCTGGATCTAATATTCCATCATCACCTTCGTACTCATCACCATCCTTCACAAGTCCGGTAATAATATTCATTCCAATAATCTTCTTATTATGAAGAGCACCTTCGCACTTATCACAAATTGGATCTTGGTCTTCACTAGGTTCTTTGAATAATTTTATGATCTTTCCATAAATTTTTCCATCTATTTCATAAATCTCAACAATAGATTTAACCTTGTTTGTTTCATCATCAATAGTTTTCCATTTACCAATTACTTGGGCCGAAACTATTGTTGAAAATAATAAAAACGAAAAAATCGTTACTAAAAATGTTTTCATGTGTTTAATGTTTAAATTAATGATTTGTGTTATTTATACTAATTTGATTTTCCTCTATAAATTATCAAAATACCTACAACTATAAGTAAAAAAGGCCAAATATCAGCAAAGTGAATACTTGGAAAGTATTTTGAAACTAAGAATAATACTCCTAAACTTATTAGAATAATACCTGTTGTTAAACTAGTATCATTATTTCTTTTCGAATTATTATTATGTTCTTCTGTAATCATAAAATTATGTATTTATTATTAAGCAAATATAATGTTTTTTTATGATTTGTCATCAATCACTAGAAATTGTTTTGAAAATAATTAATTTTCAATGAATTAATAAAGTAATTTAGCAACACTAAAATGAATTTCCAAAATGTATAAAACATGCATCTTTGGCATTTATTTTATTGAAATAATATACATCGGGTTGGTAGCGCACTTAACCACCTCGTAATATAGCCATAATAATATCCGGGGTGTGGCGCTCCCGATAATTATCGGGATGGAAGCGCAATAACCATCTTATAATATAGACAAAATAAATATCGGGGTGTGGCGCAGTTGGTAGCGTACTTGACTGGGGGTCAAGTGGTCGCAAGTTCAAGTCTTGTCACTCCGACAATAATTATAGTGATTAACTAAATGCTGACCGATAGCGTCAGTATTCAAGTCTTGTCACTCCGACAATAAGATTAAGTAAAACAGGTGAATAAATAATTGTATTACTAGAATAATCATTGTTTTTTTAAACAAATAATAGGGTCTAAGAAAAAAATAGAGTTAATAAAAGACCACAAACAAGACTTTCAATAAATAAATAAAAAATAATTTGATTTTAGTTGTTAATTATCGTAAATTTGCAATTGGAATTCTTATTTATAAATAGAGATTGACTTGGAACAATTAGTAAATTCGATAATAACAAAAAGCAAAAAGCTCGTAAAAGACAGGCAAAAGCTTTTAGAAGAAAACGAACAGCTAAAAGTTCAAATTCAAGATTTGAAACAAGGTAAATCCTTGAATAAAATAAGGATTGATGAATTATTAGAAAAACAAAAGATTCAGCAAATTGCTGGGGTTTTTGGAAAGGAAGAGAAGAAAACTTCGTTACGTAAAATTGATGAAGTTGTGCGGGAGGTTGATCGTTGTATAGCATTATTAAACACTTGAGCCAAATGGACAAGTACCTAATAAATATAACCATAGCAGGGCGAAATTATCGACTTAAAGTTGATAATGATGAAGAAGAGCATGTGAGAGCTGCCGCCAATGCTATTAATGAAAAGATTGAAATGTTTTCTGGCAATTATGCTTTTAAAGATAAGCAAGATTTATTAGCCATGACAGCAATATCATTTGTATCTGAACATATGAAATTAAAATCAGAAACAGAAGACAATGCCATTATTTCAGTTGAAAAGCTTAATGAAATAGACGAGATATTATCTATATAATATATAAAAGTTCTTTAAAAGATATGGCCCGCACCATTTTGAATAGCAAGCAAACTCAACAGTAACCTATTTAGGGACAAGCTCATAGGGTTTTAGAACAGGCCTCACCTTCGGGAATCTGCTTAGGCAGAGCAGTGGACGTTCGATGATTCTGGCATCCTTATACATGTCATTCAGGAGTTTGACACGCTCTCAATATGGACGGGCTTTCTTTTTTCCTTCAACAAAAACCTTATAATTAAGCAATTAGCTAATCATTAAAAACACAACTATGGAAATGATTACAATAATTATTGTAGCTTTAGTTTCTTTAGGTATAGGTGTTGCGATAGCAATAATTATAACCAAAAGCCAAGCAAACAATAAGAGCAAAACAATTATTAAAGAGGCCCAAATGGAGGCTGATGGTCTTAAAAAAGACAAAATCCACGAGGCTAAAGAAGAGATTCTTAACTTAAAAGGCAAACACGACAAGTGGTCTGCAGAAAAATCTAAGGACATAAACAAAACCCAAAATCGATTAGGTCAGAAGGAGAATACTTTAAATCAGAAGATTGAAGATTTAAAAAAGAAACAACGTGATCTTTCTAAAGAAGGTGAAATGCTTGAAAGCAAAAATATTGCTCTAAACGAAAAAGAGAGCGAACTTGCAAAAGCTCACAAAGAACAAGTTACTCAACTAGAAACTATTGCTAATTTATCTGCCGAAGAAGCTAAGGAGCAACTAATAGAAGCTATTAAAGGTGAAGCTAAATCTGATGCTATAAATTATGCTGCTGAAATGCTAGAAGAAGCAAAAGCTAATGCAAACCTAGAAGCTAAAAAAATTGTTATTGAAACAATTCAAAGAACTGCTACTGAGCATGCTATTGAAAATACAGTTTCTATTTTTAATATTGAAAATGACGAAATTAAAGGTAGAATTATTGGCCGTGAAGGACGTAATATTCGTGCTTTAGAAGCTGCAACTGGTATTGAGATTATTGTAGATGATACCCCTGAGGCAATTATACTATCAGGTTTTGACCCTGTACGACGAGAAATTGCTAGACTTTCGTTACATAAACTTGTAACCGATGGTCGTATTCACCCTGCTCGTATCGAAGAGGTTGTTGCCAAAACTAAGAAGCAAATTGAACAAGAGATAATTGATACTGGTAAAAGAACCGCTATTGATTTAGGAATTCATAATATGCACCACGAGATATTACGAATGGTGGGTAGAATGAAATATCGTTCATCTTATGGTCAAAATTTATTACAACACTCTCGCGAGGTTGCTAATCTTTGTGCTACTATGGCATCGGAGTTGGGTCTTAATCCTAAATTAGCAAAACGAGCAGGCCTACTTCACGATATTGGTAAAGTGCCTGATCAAGAAGCCGAGCTTCCTCACGCATTATACGGAATGAAGATTGCTGAAAAGTATAAAGAGAAAGCTGAAGTTTGTAATGCTATTGGATCGCACCACGACGAAATTGAAATGACAACACTACTTGCTCCTATCGTTCAAGTTTGTGATGCTATTTCGGGCGCTAGACCGGGTGCTAGACGCGAAGTTGCTGAGTCTTATATCAATAGACTAAAAGAACTTGAAAGTCACGCGTTAAACTTCCCTGGCGTTATTAAAACATACGCTATTCAGGCAGGTCGTGAGCTAAGAGTTATTGTGGGAGCTGAACAAGTTAGCGACGACGATGCAAATAAAATTAGTTTTGAACTTTCTAAGAAAATTCAGGAAGAGATGACATATCCTGGACAAATAAAGATTACTGTAATTAGAGAAACTCGCTCAATTGCATACGCAAAATAAAGAAAAGATAAGTAAATACTATATTCAAAAGCCTCGACAAATATGTCGAGGCTTTTTTTGTATCTTTGATTTATATATTATAGATCTTATTTACCTATGAATAAATACTCAACAGAAAAAAAATACTGCTACAAATACCCCAGAGTTGCAACCACTGTGGATGCTGCTGTAATTATTGAAAATAGAATATTATTAATTAAAAGAGGCAATGAGCCTTTTAAAGATAAATGGGCGCTACCAGGTGGTTTTGTAGAAACAGATGAAACATTACTAGAAGCCGCAAAAAGAGAACTTGAAGAAGAAACAGGAGTTGAAATTAATGATTTGCAGCAATTCAGAACCTATGATGCAATTAATCGTGATCCTCGACATAGAACAATAAGTACTGTGTTTTTATCTATAGATAGTTCTGATAGAACATTAGAACTTAATGCAGGCGACGATGCCGCCGAAGCCCTTTGGTGGAATATTAACGCACTACCCCAACTAGCTTTCGATCATCAAAAAATAGTAAATGATATATTATTTTACCTCAAAGTTTGAAGAAATATAGACTATTAACTGAGTACTTAAAACTAAAAAAGACGGAAGATATACAGTAAACACTGCTAACTTCCGTCTTTTAATTTTTAAGAATAAAAAACCTTAATTATGCATCAATATTAGCATATTTAGCATTTTTTTCAATAAACTCTCTACGAGGAGGAACTTCGTCACCCATAAGCATAGAGAAAGTTTTATCAACACTTACATCATTCTCAATAGTTACTTTTCTAAGAATTCTATTCTCTGGATTCATTGTAGTTTCCCAAAGCTGCTCAGCATTCATCTCTCCAAGTCCCTTATACCTTTGTACGCTAACACTCTTCTCACCACCAACACCTCCAAGCTTAAGAATAATCTGATTACGTTGTTCATCAGTCCATGCATACTCATGTTGCTTTCCTTTCTTAACCAAATAGAAAGGAGGGGTAGCAATATAAATATAACCTTGCTCTATCATAACTTTCATATATCGATAGAAGAAAGTAAGAATTAATGTTGCAATATGAGAACCGTCAACATCAGCATCGGTCATAATTATAACCTTATGATATCTAAGTTTACTTATGTTTAGTTGTTTTGGGTCCTCTTCAGTACCAATTGATACTCCAAGGGCTGTAAACATAGTTTTTATTTCCTCATTTTCAAAAATCCTATGAGGCATTGCTTTTTCTACATTCAAAATCTTACCTCTTAAAGGTAGAATTGCTTGAAATTTACGATCGCGGCCTTGCTTAGCAGTACCACCCGCAGAATCTCCCTCGACAAGGTATATTTCACTAATTTCAGGATCGCGGCTTGAGCAGTCAGATAATTTTCCTGGCAAGCCAGAGCCGCCCATAACACTTTTACGCTGTACTAGCTCACGTGCTTTACGTGCAGCATGCCTTGCTGTAGCAGCAAGAATCACTTTATCAACTATAATCTTAGCCTCTTTAGGATGCTCCTCAAGATAATGGCCTAAAGACTCACCTACCATTGACTCCACAGCACCCATTACTTCAGAGTTTCCCAATTTTGTTTTAGTCTGCCCTTCAAACTGAGGCTCTGCCACTTTAATGGAAATGATAGCAGTTAAACCTTCTCGAAAATCGTCACCACTAATGGCAAATTTCAGCTTAGAAGTCATACCTGATTTCTCGGCATAAGACTTTAAAGTACGAGTAAGTGCACGACGGAAACCAGATAAGTGAGTTCCACCCTCAATAGTATTAATATTATTTACATAGGAATGTATATTCTCAGTAAATGAATTATTATATTGCATTGCAACCTCCACAGGAATATCGTTCTTCTCGCCATCAATATATATTGGATTTAGCATTAATACATCTCTTGATTCATCAAGATAATGAATAAAATCAGCTAAACCTTCATCTGAATAAAAAGACGTACTAATATACTCACCAGTTTCTTCATCGAGATTTCTCTCATCAGTTATGGTAAGACTAATGCCTTTATTTAGGAAAGATAATTCTCTCAATCTTGTACTTAATATATCAAAGCTATATTCTTCAACCGTAAAAATAGAACTATCTGGCAGAAAAGTAACCTTAGTACCTTTTTTATCAGTTGTTCCAATTTCTTTTACATCATATTGTGGTTTACCAATTACATATTCTTGTACATAATGCTTACCATCTCTATATACTTCTACTTTAGTATCTGAAGAAAGGGCATTAACACAACTAACACCAACACCATGTAATCCACCTGAAACTTTATAACTTCCTTTATCAAACTTACCACCAGCATGCAGCACAGTCATAACTACTTCAAGTGCAGAACGACCTTCTTTTTCGTGCATATCTACAGGGATACCACGGCCATTATCTACAACCTGAACAGAATTATTTTTAAGAATAGTAACATCTATCTTATCACAGTAACCAGCCAAAGCTTCATCAATAGAGTTATCTACAACCTCATAAACAAGGTGGTGCAATCCTCTTTCTCCTACATCTCCAATATACATTGCAGGGCGCTTACGAACTGCCTCTAAACCTTCAAGAACAGTAATATTACTTGCACCGTAATCTTTACTATCAGAATTAATTTCTTCTGTACTCATAATCAAATATTTATATGATTTTTATTGAATAAACAAAGATAGGAAATTTATGCCATTTTACACAAAATATCTTAATAAAAAACATGGTTTTTATTAACAATTTTGGCAAAGAAAAACGTGTAATAAGTAGCTTATTAGCAACTTATTACACATTTACTTATAACACTAAAAATAGTTATTAGAATATATAGCTTAAACCGACCATTGCATTAAATCTATATGATGGGTAATTATACCATCTTTGATACCTTGTTGCAGTGATATTATTTAACTTAAGAAACATCCCTAATTTCTTTCTATAACGGTATTCTATTCCCAAATTAAGATCGGCCCACGCATCAAGTTTCTTTGCAACATATTCTGTATTTTCCCATACCTTGGCGTAGGTAGAGCCATAGGTAACAAATTCTGCTTTTAATAATATCTTGTCCTGAATATTGTAATTAGCCGACAATCTTACATCAAATGATGGCAGATGCCAAGCGTGTAATTCCTTTTCCATATTATATACATAATAATTTCCACGCAATAAGAATCGTAGTTTATCATGCTTCTGATACGCTACTTCAATTTGTAATTTTACTCTATCTGCATTATCATATATTACTCCAAAACCATTACTAAATAATGTATTAGTATCATTAATAAACATCGGTAAATTATCATATTTATCGTAATAAAGCTGAATATCAAAATTAACACTTTTGCTAATCGAACTTCCTAATCCAAAATTAACTTGATATTTCACATTTGTCATCTCCTTAGAAAGAGGACTAATGATAAAAGGATTTTGATCTGTTAAATATTTCATGGAATTATAATAATGTCCACCAGCAATGGCAACATTAAAATATAATACATCAGGAATTGCCACCAAATTAAAACGCGCAACAGGATATAACGACATATTTGAATTAGAGTCTGACTTCACTTCAGCCTTTACACCAATAAACGCAGAAAACCTCCCATAATCAAATTTATAGAATGGAGTAATTGAGAGCAAGTTTGTATTTACTATTGCAAGGGTATCATTAATATTATTATAAAAATTTTCTTCAATCTCAAATCCTATTCTTTCAGATTTAAATTTTCTAATAAAAGACGCATGCCAATCAAGAGTAGCATTAGCACTAACTCCATGTTCAGCATTATTAAAAAAATCTTGTAAATAATAATATTTCGTACTTATATTATAGTTCATCTCCTTATTACGAAGGCGGTATCTATACCAATTAAGATCGGCGGTAACATAATTATATCTCTGTACAAAATCAACATCTGCTGGCACTATACTATCCGGGTAGTCTGCAGGCTTAAAGCCATAGGCATGATTAACACTTCTCTTATATGAGACTGAAGCATCAAAAACAGATTTTTTCCAAAATTTACTACCATAAATCTCCGCCGAATTATCACTCCACCCAGGGAAAGCATAATCTGTTATACTCCCTGCCGAGGAAAGGTGCTTTATATGAATACCATATTTGGAATTTCTAGACCTTAGGTTACTGTGATAAAACTCAAAATATGGGGTTAAGTAATTTCCTATTCCCGCAGCCACATAGTTTCTATATAGTTTATTAAGAGGTTCTCCTAAAAGTTTTGCTGGTTTAATTGGAGCAATTTTAAAAGGCGTTTTCAACTTTTTCTCCATAATTTGGTATGAAAAATCTGGAGTTTTATAAACTGTATCTGATAAAGTTGGCGACTTATTAATCTTATTAGCCTCACCTATAGTTGGCGTATAAACACCTTGAATAATTACCGTATTTTGCCCTGGTTGAGCAAGAGCAATATTAGCAACAACCACAAATGCAAGTAATAAAACCAGATTCTTTATTTTGATTTCTATTTTATACATAATGTCTTATTTATTGTTATTAATATTTAGTTCTTCAACTTCCTCTTCTTGTTCAAATTCAAACTCATTATCTGATTCTAAATCATTATCAATAAATAGATTACCGTCTTGACCTAAATCAATTATAACATCTTCAGGCTCTTCTTTCACCTTCATACTCTCTTCAATAATCTCTATTTTCTCTAGCTTTTCTTTAGCCTGATCAAGCAACTCTTCATTCCCTTCATAGTTCTCCACAATACTAGTTAATGTAGCTTTCGCCTGATTCAGATTATCAGTTTTCATAAATATATCGGCAGAAAGCACAAAGGCTTTTACTACCCAATACTCGTATGAAGGTTGACGCTGAATTAATGTATAAGCTTTTACCTCAGCACTATCATATAACTCATTATTATAATCATAAAGGGCCAAATTATATAATGCCTCCGAAGATTCTTCTCCAAAAGAGCTTTCTGAAACTTCAGTTAGAATAGGAATAGCGCTATCATAATTATTTGCTCCAATATATACTCTAACAATATTCATTTTAGCTTCAATCTCAATTTTTGGTTCCAACTCTGCAAGAGTTAATACTTTTTTGGAGGAACTGATTATACTGTCAGTTGATTCCGTATTTACATCTATTCGCATTATTTTAATTATTGCCTCTTGATATAATTCATTGGACTCCGAAACCATTAATAATTTTTGATATGCAATACGTGCAGCAGGATAATCTTTGAAAATATCGTAATTAATATTACTAACTTCTTTCAACGAATTTTCTGTGTATTTTGAAATTGGCTTATTAATTATATACTGGTAATCTTCGAGAGCTTCAACATATTTCTCAGTTCTACGCTCACAATCAGCCTTATAATAATAAGCTTTGCTAACAAAATATCCCGTTGGAAAACGCTCTATATAGTGGTCCAACTTAGTAATAGCATTCTCAAAATCATTATTCATATAAGCATCCTCTGCTACATAATAATTTGCTGAATCTTGAGTACTAAGAGCAACTTGCACTCCTTGCACTTCTGCCCAGGCGAAGAATTCATCAACATTGCCTTCGCTTGTATAAATATTCTGAAGTGCACTTAAAGCATTTTGAGATTCTTCACTTCCTTCATAGTCCTGATACAGCTTCTTAAATATAGCTATCGATTTCTTAGTATCACTAGAGCTATACAAATACCCCAAATCCAATTTCGATTTTTTTACATAAGATGTTTGTGGTGGCCGAGATGCTATAATATGATCATAATAATTTATCGCCTTCTCTCTATCTTGCAAAACAATATTATAAAGTTGTGCCAATGCATATTCCGCATTACCCGCATATGTAGATTTAGGGTATTCATTAATCAACTTCTCAAATGACTTAGCTTTTTGGTTATATTTTTTCAATGGACCTAAGGCCTCAGCTTTTTTATAAAGAGTATAATCAACATTTCGTTTACCAATTTGTAATGCTTTATCATAGTTTTTTACTGCCAATTGATATTCCTTTTGAATAAAATAACTATCACCTACCCTATTGTAAGCATCATTTACAAACTCCGTATTTTTAGCGTTTTCATTCTGAATAAATATTCTAAACTCACTATTTGCTTCTTTATAACTCTTTTTATAAAAATTGGCGTAAGCAACATTATAATGGGCCATATTATAATTCTCATCACTAAATGCACCTGTTGAAGTAAGATAAATTTTATAAAACTCTATACTTTTATCATATTCTTCCTGCATAAAAAAACATTCAGCTTTCCAATAAAATGATTTGGCGGTATAACTTTGATCTTTCTTTATAGCTATCGCCTTATCAAAAAAGGATATCGCTTCTTCATAATTATTCTCATTATATTTAGTAACAGCAATAGAATACAAAATCCTTTGATATGCTAATAATAATTCCGGTGATTTATTATCTATTTTTTCAATGCTTTGCAGTGCCTGCGTATAGTTATTAGTAGATAAATACATTTTAGTAAGATAAGACATTGCTTCTTCTCTATGCACAGAGTTAGGATATTTAGTAACATATCTTTCAAAAGCATCTAGTGCTTGATTGTATGGGTTATAATCAAGTTCATAACTTATTTTTGCAAAATTATATAATGCATCGGCTGTAATATCTGCATCTACATCGTGGGTATATGCATAATTAAAGGCATTCAATGCATAAGGCTTTTTATCAATTCTAACATAGCATAATGCTAAATGATAGTTAGCACTTTGCGCCATCTCTTCGTTAGAATCACCTATTTTTTTAAAATATTTAATCGCTTCATTATAATTACCAACTTTATAGTTGGCATAAGCCATTTGATACAAATTTGTTGGATTTGTATTATTTTTAAATGCCGAATAATATATATTTAAATATGTAATAGATTCCTGATATCTTTCTGTCCTATAGTAGGATTCTCCTATTAATCTTGCAATCTCAGGCTTTCTCTTTGGAGTTGATTTTTCTAGCAGATCGGGAGCCACTTCAAGCAATTCATCATACTTCTTTTGCATATAATAAATGTGGGTGATATAGTAAGGAATTATAGGGCTAAAAGCCTTATCATCTCTCAAACTCATAAATCCCTTACGAGCTGTTTCATAATTCTCTTTCTCATAAGCAATATGTGAGTAATAATAAGTAGCAGGAGCTTTATATTTACTATTTTTATTCAATATCTCATAGAAATTCTTTTCTGCTAGTTCAATACTATCTCTTTTAAAATTGGAATACCCACTTTTAAAATAAAACTCTATCTGCTCATCATCTGCCAAATCATGTACATCTACTTGTTTAAATGATTTTAAAGCTCTTTTATAGCCTCCTTTTCGATATTGGAATTTTCCTAGTTGGAAATAAATATGCTTTAAATACATACTCTCAGGATGAGTCTCAATAAACTTAAGCAATAATAACTCAGCATCATCATTAAACAACTCAACAGCACATAATGCCTTATAATACTCAGCATTTATCCTCATTATTGAGTATGTATCATCAATATTATTTATTGTTTTCTGAAAGAGATTTTGAGAAGGACCAAATTGTTGCTTATTATATAGCTCCAATGCTAATTGATAATCAGCACTTGGCTGATCGTAAATAGCAGTTTCTTGAGCATGAGCAAAATGCGATAAACTAGTCAATATCAAACTAATTACTATTATCTTATATATATTATGTACCATATTCTAACACCTATTTTTGCATTATAAAATTATATAGAATTAACGCAAAACATTACTGTTTAGTACAAACTTTTCAACATTGCACCTTTAAAAAGTATGAGCTCGTTATAGACAAAATACATAGATAATAATTCAAAATAAAACCCCTGAAAAAATCTTTATCAGATGTTTCCAGGGGTTCAATACAATAATTTAAATAATGCATAAAGTCTATCTATGCATATCTTCTAATCTATTTATTATAATCGTTCAAGCTCCACTGTAAAGTGACGCATTATTGGAGCTTCTTTTAGTATTTTAACTCCACGAGTAATTTCTTTTCTCCTATTAAACACATTAGCAATAGC
>QMPB01000010.1 GCA_003648395.1 Bacteroidota bacterium | reverse complement strand
TATTTACTATTTATTATTTACTATTTGATATTTATTAATTAGTATTTTATTTTGCGAAAGTATGTTAAAATTCCATACACTATGATAAAATAGGGGGGTAGGTTGATAGAAAGTTAATAAATAATTGTTTGTGCTTGATAAAATAGGGGGTGTGTGTTGGAAATTATTACTTTACAATTACTATACCTTTGCCAATAGTAATTATTTCATCAGGTTTTTTAGAAATTGTATTAGAAAGAAATTTATATTTATTAATAGATGAAGAATTCTTATTAAATGTGATGTGGTTGTAATAATTGCTTAGATAAATACTTGATTCATCAGAGATGCTTAGGTTGCCTTCTGCTCTTACAATAATCTGACTGCTATCAAATAAAAGAATATTTGAATAGTCTTCAAAAATTAATTGACCACCATCTTCAATTATAATCTTAGAATTTGCATTCATTTCCAACCTAGAAAATTTCCCAATTATAAGTGCAGCGCCATCTTTTATTCTAATTATTCCACAAAGTTTCTTTGCGCAAGTAGTTTCTCCCAATGAAAGCACTCCAGAACTATCAATTTTTATTAAACTAGGTTCCGAACTATTACAAAGAGGCTTGTTTAAGTTAAGCGTAAATGTAGAACTTGTTTCTGGTAATTTTAAGTGTGAATAATAATTAGCTTCACTTTTTCTATTTTTATTTATAAATAAAGTATCAGAAATAATACAATTGTCAGTATAGCTGTGATTGAAGGTGTTTGGCATTTGGTTAGCAATATTATAGTAATGTTTTTCAAAATAGTAATATGGATTTGCTAGCATTTTACTTCTTAGAGAAATAGAATTCTCCATTATGTTTTTAGTTTTATGATAGTAAATATTGTATAGGTTTTCTAGTAGCATAAATCCAATACCATTATAATCGCCAGGGTGGCTTTGAGTATTTTCTCCTCTGTTTTCTGGTCTAGTATACCTTCTTGAAGTACTCCACTCAAAATTAGCAAATTCATTATTATGGTTGTAGTTGAAAGGTCCATTTAATGGGGCTGAGTTTAGTAGTTTTAGAAAGTACGGTTGTCTATTTATCTCTAGTGTATCGTCAAATAGTACTGAATATAGTAAAACAAGATAGTCGTAATTGGCATTATTTTTATAATTCTTAAAACACTTATTTTCAAGTTTTCTTTTTGTTTTCTTTCCCCACTGATTACTAATTGCCGCTAATGTTAGTACCATATGTCCTTCTCCATTTTTTACGACAGGATTTAATAGCATTTTTGTTCCACCACTTACTAGTTTTGCAGCAGCTTTTTCTCCTATTTTTGTAAACAAACTTGAATCTTGATTATTAAAAGTTTTATAAAGTTTCTCAAATCCTAATGCTTGACTAAATGCATTAAAGCCTCTATCAACATTGTTATTTGTAACAGGATTAATAATATTCCAATGATAATAAACTAATGGAAAAGCTGTTTTAGAGTTTTTACTGATATACTTTAGTATCCTGTTGGCAATTTCCACAGCCTCTTTACGTATAAAATAGTTATTACTATTTCTAAAGGTTTTTGATTTGTTGGTTTCAATATATGATAAGTTTTCTGGAATTAGTTTTTGAACTAATCTTAAACCTACCATTAGAAATATTACTTGATCTTTCGACATTTCTGCTATTGCATCATTGGGCTTATTATCTAATGAACCACCATATAGTTTTTCAACATCTAATAAATTAGAGTTAGAATTGAGCCAAGTATAGTTTGTGTATTTTTTCATAGAGTCGCTTGCAAGGTCTCTAATAAAAAAGCCATTTAAAGAAGGTTTACCAAGTTTGTTGTTAGAATCATAATATCTAGTTTCTGCTTTATAGTCAAGGTTATTTAATGCTTCAAGGGCAAAGAATAGTTCCCTTATTGTTTGCTCAGTGTTTTTATGATTGTCATTTAATAGTTTATATTCTGTTGCTAGTATGGCAATATAATATCCATGTCCAATAGTTGCATCATCCCAATATAAAGTAGCTGATTTTGAATGAGAATACCTATATCTCTCCATAAAAGGGAAGCTTTTGCCATTATCTAGTCCAATACCGAGCATAAAATCGTGTATTAAGCGGTCTCTATATATCCAATATTTTTCTGAATTAAGTTTTTCAGATTGTCCAAATATGGATGAGTTAATAAAACTTAATAGTAGAAATGTAAATATTGTTCTTATATATGGTTTATTCATTTGCTTGTATATCTACGCTATTAATATAGTGTTGGCAAATATCAACAATTATTTTAATAGGAGTAAAATAATAAAATATATTTGACGTTTGAAATACAAATCACAAATATAAGAATATAGATTTGAAGAATAATTCATTAATATTACTTGTCCTATTATTGTTTTTAATACATTCTGATTGGGTATCAGCGCAACAGGGGGGTAGAAATGTGTATGAATTTATGAATATATCTAATTCGGGGCGAGTTACTGCATTAGGTACAAATTTTTTACCAATTGATGATGGTGATATTGATTTAGCTTATGCAAACCCATCGTTAATTAATGAAGAAATGGATCATCAAATCTCATTAAATTATTTGGATTATTTTTCTGATATAAATGCTGGATTTGTTTCTTACGGGCATCATTTTAATAAATTTGGGACTTTTGTGGGGACATTACAATTTATTAATTATGGTACTTTTGATGAAACAGATGCTGTAGGGCAGAAAACTGCGGAGTTTACAGCTTCAGAATATGCTTTTGTAATTGGTTGGTCCAAGGTTTTAACAGAAAAACTACGCTTGGGTGTAAATCTTAAAAATATATTTTCATCACTAGATTCGTACTCTTCATATGGTATTGCCGCTGATGTTGCTTTAACATATTCTAATAGAAAGAAATTATTTTCTACTTCGTTGATTTTAAAAAATATGGGAAGGCAAATTACAACATATACAGATCAATATAGAGAGACGTTGCCTTTTCAAATACAAATGGGTATTGCAAAGAAATTTGAGCATGCACCTTTCAGGTTGTTATTTTTGTTAAATAATCTTCAGACGTGGGATTTAAAGTATAATGATCCAAATTCTAAAGGAGATGTTGATCCGTTTACTGGTGAGAAAAATGAACCATCAAAAGCATGGAATTTTGCAGATAACGCTTTACGACATGCAGTACTGGGAGTTGAATTTGTGCCAGGAAAGGGAAATTTTATGCTTAGGTTGGGTTATAATTATCGTCGTCAGCAAGAAATGAGAATAGCGAGTAGGGCGGCATTGGTTGGTTTCTCTTTTGGGTTTGGGTTGAAAGTTTATAAGTTTAAGATATCCTATTCAAGGGCATCATATCATTTAGCTGGGGGAACAAACACTATCACTATAGGTACTAATTTCGATAATTTCTTCGCAACGAAAGAATAAATTTCATTTTTTCCAACTCAGAACTCAATAATACTTTCTCCTAATAATCTCTCCAGTTTCTCTTTCTATTAAGTTTAAGATCTTGTAGCATTGGTGACTTAACTCTAATTGTAAGATTATAGCTTCTTCTTGGGCCTATTGGAATCCAATTGAACATCAATTCCCAACAATGTAAATCTCTATATATATCAATAGTTGCTATAGAAATCTTATTGGCTTGAAAATCCCAACCTGTTCTAACACCGATTTTCCATTTATTTGTGATATTAATACTTCCATTTATGCCTAGAGTCTGTACAATCTTATTATCGTACTGCATTTGTGTAACATTGTATGCATTAGTATTACTGAAGTTGTAAGAAAGGTTAAATGCCCATGCGTTATTAAAATCCACATAATCGTCTAGATGGTTATTTAAGTCATTGAGCTGATTTTTAGATCCTTTATTTGACTTGTATTTTTTCTTTTTCTTTGTATTAGAGCTTATTCTATAATTAAAACCTAGATTCCAAATGCCTTTTGTTTTTCTAAAAATAGAGTTCCCGAGGTCCCAGTTAAATTTATTAATTCTGTTACCAGTAGAGTCAATACCATAAAAATCCCAATAACCAGCATATCTTACGCTAAGGCCTTTGTATAGTGTAGTTCGAGCAGTTACAGTTAAAGGAGCTAATGCAAATTCTTTTGCTGCAAGATTATATGATGTTCCAATAGTTAAATTATCTATTAGTTTTATTTTCTTAGTACCTTTAATAGTGTCTTTTCTATTACGTACTTTTATTTCAAAGTTGTTCCCAAAATTTAGGGCTACTCTTCCAGATTTTCCATCACTTGGTGAACCATACATTTGCCCTTCGTAAATATTATACCGTATTGTATCTCCATTCTTATCAGTATATTCTTGATAATAGTTGTATGGTGAATTGCCGAAGTCTGGGTGATAATTGAAACTTAGATTTGGAGTTAGTACATGACGTAATGCTTTAACAGGTCCTTTTCTAAACATGAACATACCATAGATTCGAGTATTGATAGATGAGCTATAATTGAATTCATGTACGGCACTAAATGCTTCAACTTGCTCTGTAACTAAATGAGGAGCAATAGTATCTGTTCCTTCAAAAATAGTATCATTTTCCCAGAATCTATTTTGATGTTGAAAATACCATCTTTCAGTTAAGTTCAAAGAATTAGTCCAACTCCAATGTCCTAGATTTACTGTACTACTTAGTGGGATCACATGTTTAACAGCTTTATCAAAATCTTTCCAAGTGCTATTGAAGAAATTGGTATCAATAGTTGTTAATGTATTTTTTGTATCCATTTTATAAGAAAGAGATATTTTTTCATACCATCTTTTAGGTCCAATAGGATTCTTTCTTTTAAAAGGATTAAATCTAGGTGTACTGAAAGCTAGCTGCGGTGCAGTAAGTGTAATTGATCCTGTTTGTGAGTTTTGAGAATGATTAATACTTGCAGTAAAATTATACCCATCACCTATTCGTGCACTATATGCTATACTTGAGTGGAAGGTATTTTGGAGATAATCAGTTGTATTATTTGAGTTTAATTTATTGTATGATTTACTACCAAAATTCACATTAGCAGAGAAGCTACTATATGGATTTGCTTTTGGGTCTTGTCTGTGCTGCCATTTAAAAAAGAATGATTTATCTTCATTAAAATTCTTAGTATCAGTTTCTCCATATTTGTTATATGCATATTTAAAATTTAGGCTTCCACTACCTCTATATCTAAAGTTATACCTTGAAAGAGCTTTTATTCCCCAACTACCTCTAGTATATATATCACCTCGCAACGATAAATCTAAATGCCTTCCTAAACCCCAATAATAACCTCCATCTGTTAAATTATAACCACGATTTTCTGTGTACCCATAAGATGGAATTAATACACCATTACTTCTTTTATTTGTATTTGGGATAAACCCAAATGGTATAACTAATGGAATAGGAATATCCTCAACTTCCATATAAATAGGGCCTGTTACAATTTTATCATTTGGAATTATTTTTCCTTTTTTAAATCTAATTCTATAGTGTGGATGCTTAGCGCTACAAGTTGTAAAATGACCTGTTTCTACATATGTAATGCTGTTTTTTAGTTTTTTACCTTTCTTAAGCCAAACAAACATTTCTCCCTCCGTTTTTGTAACGTCAGAAATTAATCCCTTTTTACTGTCAAAGTTATATCTAATAATAGCTGCATTATATTCATCGCCATGATCTTTAAATACAGGACTTCCATGTATTACCCCTGCTGAATCAGGAAGACCAATTGCATATACAGTATTCTTTTTAAAATCTAACTCAATATATTCAGCTTTCAGAATAATTCCATCATATTTTACTATGGCATTGTGATATAGATAGGCTTTTTGATTAGCTTTATCCATAATTAAACTGTCATCAGCAATATAAATTGCTTCAGCTACCAAATTCATTTTTGATTTCTTCTTAACCTTTTTTACTATTTCTTTTTTCACAAATTGTAAACTGTCATTTACAGTCGCTAAAGAATCGCTATTTGTAATCTGAGCAATAGCACTAGTGCTGATAAAGTACGTTAATACAATGATTATCAGTCTGATATTAAAAAATGATGTTAATAATTTCGTTAACAATTTGCTTACTCAGTTTAAAATAATTATACTCTTCAGTTTAAATTTGTTATTTGAATTTCTATGTAGAAATTTTGTTCAAAGCTAACAAAAGTTTGCAAAGTGAAAACGTTAGTAATAACAATTATTGCACAATATTTGTTAATAATTGCCTTTTGTATTGTTGAACAAACATAATATTGGAGTATGAAAGATAAAAGTATCATAATCTTATTGTTAATACTGGTTTTTTCATCAGATAATCAGTTATTTAGTCAGAGTTTTTTTAATATTGATAAGATTGTAATTGATGCAGGGCATGGAGGCAAAGATCCAGGAACAATTGGTAAGCATTCTAAAGAAAAGGCTGTTGCATTGTCTATTGCCCTTAAACTTGGGGATTTAATCAAGAATAATCTTAAAGATGTTGATGTTATTTATACAAGAGATAAAGATGTTTTTGTAGAATTGTATCGAAGAGCTGAAATTGCAAATCAAGCAAAAGCTGATTTATTTATTTCAATTCATTGTAATTCGATAAATTCTACTAGAGCAAAAGGGACAGAAACATGGATAATGGGAAATCATAGAAGTGCTAAAAATCTTGAAGTTGCAAAAAAGGAAAATGCTGCAATTTTACTAGAGTCTGATTATAGCAAAAACTATAATAATTTTGATCCTAATTCTGCAGAGTCTTATATTACGTTTTCACTTATTCAGAATGCTTATAGGGAGCAAAGTATGCAACTTGCAGAGAGTGTGCAGAATCAATTTGAAAATAGGGTTCATAGAATTAACAGAGGAGTAAAAGAAGCTGGTTTTCTTGTGCTTGTTTATACTACAATGCCTAGTATTCTTATAGAGACTGGGTTTCTTTCTAATCCAGAGGAGGAGAAATTCTTATTATCAGAGCAAGGTCAAGATTATATAGCTTCTGCAATATATAGAGCCTTTAAGGGATATAAAAATTCAATTGAAGCGAATAATAATGTTGCTAATGAAGCTGTTTTGGAAACTAATATTTCTAAACAGACTGAAGTTGTAAATGAAAACAATGATTCTATTAATGATGTGAGTGTTTTCTTTGGGGTTCAATTTATGAATTCAACTAATAGTTTAAATACCGATAATGAGTTTAAGAACATAAAAGATGTTTGGTATTATAAGCAAGGTGGGTTGTATAAATATGTTAGTGGAAAATATACAAGTTTTAATAAGGCAAGTAAGGCTAAGAAAGAAGTAAAAGCTAATGGATTTAAAGATTCTTTTGTAGTTTCTTTTATTAATGGTGAAAGAGTAAGTAGGAGGGAAGCCGAGAGTAAACTCAATGAAATCAAATAGAATTACTTTTATTGAGTGATATTTCTTTTATTATTTATTCTTAGATATTTTACATTAAATTTGCAGTTGAAGAAAAATTTATTTTGGGAATAGTTTTTTTTAAGAACACACATTACAATAATTTAATTATGAAAATGAGAAAAGAATTTATTATTGGAATAATAGCTAGTTTTACACTTATAGCTTTCTATTGGGGATTCTCATTTCTGAAAGGTAATAATATTTTTAAAGAAGAGCGCGAATTTGTACTAGTTTATGATAAAGTTTCAGGTCTTAGTGTTTCAAACATAGTGAGTATTAATGGACTAACTGTTGGAAAAGTGTCTTATGTTGGTTTTCTTCCAAATGATACTAATGCAAGAGTTCTAGTAAGAATAATGTTGGATAATGAAATACAAATTCCAATAAATACTTTAGCAATTATAAGAAGTGATTTTTTAGGCTCAAATCATATTGATCTTAAATTGCGTCGATCTGATAGATTTGCAAAATCTGGAGATACTTTAGTTACTTCTGTGGCTACAACTATTAAAGAAGAAGTTTCTATGCAGATGCTCCCAATTAAGTTGAAAGCAGAAGAAATGATGGCTTCTTTAGATTCTGTTTTGGGAGCAATTAGATATGTATTTAATAAAAAAACCCAAGAGAATATTACAGCTACATTTATTAGTATTCAGAATACAATTAATACTTTGGAGCATTCGTCGTATGGTATTGATACTCTAATTACTAGTCAAGCAGGTAGATTGAATAGAATATTTGCAAATGTAGAAAGTATTACTAGAAACTTAGATGAGAATGGAGATAAAATTGATAATGTAATTTCTAATTTTTCTAAGTTAAGCGATTCTCTAGCACAGGTAGACATTAAGAAAACTCTAGATCAAATGGATAAGGCTCTTAGTGGATTCCAAGAAATAGTTGACAAAATTAATAGGGGAGAGGGCTCAATGGGATTATTGGTTAATAATGATACCCTTTATTATGAGTTAGAGGGAGCATCAAGGGAGCTTCATCAATTATTGGAAGATATTAAGTTGAATCCTAATAGATATGTAAAAGTTTCTGTTTTTGGTGGAAAGAATAATGACCCTTACGTAAATCCTCATGACTCTATTGTTGATACAAAGAAACGAAAGAAATAGATATTGTTAATTGATAACTTTGTAAGAATGAGTAACCAACCAAATAATCCTTTGCATGGTAAAACATTGAAGTATATACTTGAACAGCTTGTGGAATATTACGAGTGGTCTGATTTAAGTGAAAGAGTAAATATTCGATGTTTTAAGTCAAATCCATCAATTAAATCATGCTTAGCATTTTTACGTAGAACACCTTGGGCCAGAGAAAAAGTGGAGGATTTATATTTAAGTGTTCTTAAGTATATGGATTAGAGACACTATAAATTTTTAATAAAGAATTGAGATAGAATTATTGGACAAAAAAAATGCGAGTCAAGCTCGCATTTTTTTTGAATTATATATTGTATACTAGTAAAGCTTCAATGCTGCTGGATAATATTCCCAATCAACTTTATCATCTTTTGCAAAATTAACTAGTTTCCAATTTGAATGATTTGCAGGATTATCTTTATTAGCTTTTATTATTTCTAACACTTTTTGAATAGCAGCTTCTTTTTCAGGAGTTTGACCAGAAATTGAAGTAACTAATACTGATCTTACTGCATAAGTCTCTATATTTCCATCTAACCATTTATAATCTTCTGGAGTAATAGTTGCTTTTTCGTAAGCTTTATCTAATTGGTCATTTTGTGGAATTGATATAAGAGTAATTTTATCTCTCATTGCAACAGAAAGGTTAGCCATATCTTTTACAGGTTTAGCTCCCACATAAAAGAAAGCATCAATATTTCCATTAAAAAGAGCTTTAAAAGATTTGTCAAATGGAATTTCAACATCTTCCCATCTGCTACCAGTAACTTCTTTAATGTATTTTGCTGTAATATTTGTACCCATTAAGCTGGAGCCAATAGCAACTCTTTTCTTTTTAAGGTCACCAAAATCTTCAATAGTATTTTTACCATTATTTTTAAGAACTACAATATGAATTTGCTCAGTTCCCATTGGTAATAGAATTCTAATTGGTTCAGCTTTTTTGAAACGACGCTTCAAGTCTTGCATTGCTTCATACAATAATACATCGTATTGAAGAAAAGCTATATCAGCACCAGTTTTGTTTATTTTAAGAAAATTGTAGTAACTGCCTTCTGAAGCAAGAACTTTTACAAAATCAATAGTATCGCCAGTTGGAATTTTTGTAACTACTTCTTCAGTGACAATTTCCATTTCACCATCTAAATTCTCTTCACGAATGGTATCTCCATTTGAGTTAAGTTTAGGGATAAAATCAGTTGAAGTTTCATTAATTGCAGTGCCTAGAGTCTTTCTAGTCATTCGTTGGATATCCATCGCCATTTGATAGTTAGAGCCACCTTCAAAACCTGAAATAATTCGAAGAGTTGGAGCTGTAACTTCTTCTGTGTCATCTTCTTGAGCCATTAAGCTAGTCCCTAATAAAAGGAAAATCATCATTAATCCTGAAATAAAAGTATACTTACTTTTCATAGTTTTGTATTTTAATTATTTGATTTATAGTAATAATTACTCATTTAATATACAAATGTATACTAAAATCAGTTTAAATTTACATTAAATTTACCCTCCTTAATTCCAAATATCTTTTCAACCCTTTTTTTAACTTTACCAGCTACCATTATTATTAGATAGTCGTTTAGCTCAATAATTGTCTCTGACCTAGCATTTACATGTAAAGTGTCCACCCCGTTCTCTTTCTTAACAATTCCTAGTAGTACAATATTATATTTTAGTTTTAGTGCAACAAATGCATCATCGTAATTTTTGTTTAAGTAAGGATTTTTCTTTGTAACAAGGTATTGTTGGTTGTCAAAATCTTCACCATGTATTGCTGAACCCATTAAGTCAATATTCAAATCGGCAACATCTGGCTCAAATACATAGCTGGCAACAAGTTTTGAAGCAATTTCATTTCGTGCAACAACATGCCTTACACCAGCAGTTAAGAAGGTGTCACGAAGTTTATAGTTTTCAATAGAAACAACAATATTTGGGTTTGGAAACTTCTTAATAAGATTTATCACATAAATAAGAGATTCTGTATCATCAGGAAAGCCTAGAAAAATCTCAGAAGCTTCATTTGGGTTTGTTTTTAATAGAGAATCCAAGTTATGATATTCAGCATAGAGGACAAAAATACCATCGTTGCCGTATTCTTCGTAAATAAAGTCAACTTCATCCTTATTATTAGTGACAATTGCAATTTGTCTTGATGCTTGTATAAGTTCATCTACAACCATTTTACTAAAATCGTTCCAGCCTATACAAACTATATGGTTTGTAAAGTCTGTTCCTCTATAACCTAATTTTTTTTCTAGTATCATTTTTGAAATATTTGTTGACATACTACTAATTAAAACTCCAAGGATAAATAAGCTAGAGAATACATAAAAATATCCAATAATTTTCCCTATTGTCGAGACAGGAACAATATCTCCATACCCTACAGATGTTATGGTAACAATCATATACCAAAAAGCATCGTTATACGAATATATGTTAGAACCCTCGACTCCATCTTCTACAATGAACAAAACAAAATCAATTAATAAGAATATTGCTATCGTTATTAAGCCCCAAAATGTATATTTTCTATATTTTTTATCCACTCCTTTGGTTTTATAATTTTGCGTAAAGTTAAAAAAAAATAGAATAAGTTAGAATTGAGAAATTATTTTTATTATATTTGAAGTCTGAAACTAATTAATAATTTTAAAAATCTACTCTAATGTCAAATACATTAAATTATAAATCAGGTTTGCTATACCTTTATTGGTTAATGTCAGGTGCTGATGGTAAGAAAAATTTTGATCCAGATGATCCAGAATGGAAAACAATGAAACTGATGCGTGAGGAAGAAAATATTTCGGATCATGATTTTGATGTTTTTATTAATTCAGATTTAGGATCTTCGGACGAACAGTTAGATACAGTAATGAAAATATTAGCTCATAGTTCACATCTTGAAATTGTAAAAGCCTTAGCTTGGATGGATTTAGTGATGATTGCTGATGGTGATATTCATAATAAAGAGTATGAATTATATAATAAAGTACGTATGAAGTTTGGTATAGAGGAGGAAGATGTTAAGAAAACTAAACTTAAACTTCCATCTATTTTTAAATAAGATATTGTTGGTCAATAAAAAAGGCTTGAAAATTTATTTTCAAGCCTTTTTTATGAATAATAAGTTTAGTTTGGCAAACTTAAAACTCGATTCCATCTAATTCCTCCATTAAATAACTTCTTATCTTTGTCAGTAGATAGCCAAATAAAGGAAGGAGTACCTACAATATGGTCTTCGGGAACAAATCCCCAAAATCTTGAGTCGGCAGAATTATGTCTGTTATCTCCCATCATCCAGTAATAATCTAGTTTAAAAGTATAATTCTTTGCAATTTTATTGTTAATAATAATATCATTGCCTTTTACTTCTAGTTTATTGCCTTCGTAAACCCCAATTATTCTGTCATATAGTACAATGTTCTTTTTATTGAGTTTTACAGTTATTCCTTTTTTAGGAATATACAGAGGTCCAAAATTATCCTGATTCCAATTGTAATCAGCAGGGCTATGTGGAAAAATCTCATTATTTGGATTTGGAATACCTGCTTTATAATCTAGCCTTACAAGTTTCTCTATTTGAGGGTGGTCTTTTAGGGCTTCTCTCATTTCTGGACTGAGATTTATTATTCCAATCTTAGCTAGTTCATTATCATTGAATAGAGTATCACTAGTTGATAATGGTAAATAGTATTGTTCTATTGCTTGATGAGAATTTGGGTCAAAAATGGAAGCTAAATACCTTTGAATATCATCTAACGACATACCAATAATTTCCAATTCTTTTTTGCTAAGTGTTTTTTCTCTTCCAATAATGAAATATTCGGTTTCAAACTGTTTAGGTGTCTCAGCTTGTTTCCCATTAATATATACAATCTGATTTTTTATTTCTATAGTATCGCCAGCAATTGCAATGCATCTTTTTATATAATTCTCTCGTTTGTCAACAGGTCTTGCAACAATTTTCCCAAATGGTTGACGAGTATTAGGATTTATTGCACCAGGTTTGTTTACAGTCTTCCATCCAAATTGCCTAACCATAGCATAGTAACTTCTGTCTTGTCTATTTAGCGCAACAGTATCACCATCAGGATAGTTAAATACTACTATATCATTGTTTTTAATATGGGCATACCCTGGATATCTATGATAATCAAGTTTTATCCATTCAAGATACGACTTTGCTGTTTTACTCATAGGCAAAGTATGGTGTACAAATGGAAATGATAAAGGTGTATTTGGTACTCTTGCACCATAAATAAACTTATTTACAAAAAGGTAATCACCAACAAGTAATGATTTTTCCATTGAAGGTGTAGGTATTGTATAAGCTTCAAAAATGAACATTCTAATAATGGTAGCTGCAAAAACAGCAAATATTATAGCATCCACCCATTCTCTTATTTTTGATTTAGTAAATATTGGTCTATCTTCTTTCTTTTGATAAATTTCTTCTTTGCTAAAACCTAGATAGGGTAGGTAGATAAAAGAAAAAATAGCAGCAAGGGCTTGTTCCCAAAGTAGATTTTTATTGAAAGTTTTGGCTGTTTCCACTATCATCAGAAATATCATAAAGACATTAATAAATGGAATAAGTGCAAAAATAATCCACCAAAGAGGCTTTTCAAGTACTTTTACCCAAATGTAGATATTATAAAAAGGAATTAATGCAAAAAACTGATTGTATCCAGCTTTTTCAAATATTTTCATTAAGCCGATTAAACTGCTTAATATTATTAATCCCCAAAAAATATATGTTAAACTCATATCTGTTATTTTATTGTTGTTTTACTATAACTGTATTAATACTATTTTATTTCGTTAAAAGAATACTTCCTTAAATTCATACCAGCCTTTTTTGTCAACTAGCCATTCTGCTGCTATAACTGATCCCATAGCAAAACCTTCTCTGCTTTTTGCTGTATGAATAATCTCAATATCATCAATTTCTGATTCGTATTTTATGGAATGAGTTCCAGGAATGGGGTCAACCCTCTTAGAATTAATACTTAGATTACTTTTATTATCTGATTCTCCCAATACCCATTTATTTTTTCTTTTAATATTTCCTATTATATCATTTGCTAAACTTATGGCTGTACCACTAGGGGCATCTAATTTGGCAGTATGATGTATTTCTTCAATACTAACATCATAATTTTCGTATTTATTCATCAATTTGGCTAGCTCTTGGTTTATTTTAAAGAAAATATTTACACCAATACTAAAATTTGAAGCCCAAAGTAAGGAGCTATTTAGTGTAGCGCATTTTTCTTTCAATACATCCATTTTATTATACCAACCGGTTGTTCCTACAACTAAAGGGATTCTTCTATTTAAACAACTATTTATATTTGCCAAAATATTACTTGGAGTACTAAAATCAATTGCAATATCAACTTTAGCTAATAGCTCGTGGCTTTCTTTCCATTCTTTATTATTATCTATTGTAACTACTATTTCATGTCCTCTAGAAACAGCAATTTTCTCAATTACTTTCCCCATTTTTCCGTAGCCTAATAAAGCAATTTTCATAATTAAAAATTCAGGGAGAATCCTACTCCATTAACATTTACTTGACCTACATTGTAAGCTGGCTCAACAATTGGATCTATTCTAAAACTTAAATCATCGCTTATGTCGTAACTATATAAATGAGCATCGGCTATTGCATCAAAAATATTTAATACATATAATGTAACGGTTAGAATAATACTCAAATCTCTATTTTTCCAATAGATATTTTTAATTACTCTAAGATTATCTGTAGTGTATTGAGGCATAATATCATCATTTGTAGGGTCTTCATCTATTCTTGCAATATAGGCATCTCTAAATTTAATATAGTTAGTATTATTATCTATAATAAAATATGTAAGAGCAGCAAAACCGCCATAAATTATAGGAACTTTCCAATATTTCTTATTATATACCTGCCCTAAACCAGGTAGAAAAGTTGACATATATCCCGCCTTTTTTGGCGAATGGTATTTAGTCATAGTGTCACTCTTAACCACAGTAACACCTTGCACCTCGACCTTATTATCAATAGTACCTTGAGCAAATGCTGAGGATGGAATCAGATAAATTGTTAGAATGGTTAATATAGAAAATACTACTCTCATTTCTTTCTGAAATTATTTATCTAGTAGTTTTGATAATAGTTTGTCAAGTTCAGCATCATTATTATAATTAAATACCAAATTTCCTTTTCCTTTGGCATTACGTTTAATGTTTACGCTATTGCCAAACTCTTTCTTAAGTTTTGTATGCAATTGTTTATACTTAAATGGAAGTATAATTTCAGTTTTACCTTGAGTATTTGATTTATCATTAAGCTTTCTAACTAGTTCTTCAACCTGACGAACAGATAAATCCTTTTTAATGATTTCATCAAAAACAATTAATTGATCTTGCTCATTACTAATATTAATAATTGCTCTAGCATGGCTCATCCCAAGATTATTGCTTTTAACAGCAGCTTGTATTGAATCAGGGAGTTTCAAAAGGCGTAAATAGTTATTTACAGTAGATCTGTTTTTACTAACCTTTTCACCAATATCTTCCATGCTAATATTACAGTCGTCAATAAGATGCTGATAACTAAGAGCAATTTCAAGAGCATTCAAATCTTGTCTTTGAATATTTTCAACCAATGCCATTTCTAGTGCTTGAGTATCGTTTGCTTCTTTTATATAAGCTGGTATTTCTTTTAGTCCAATAATTTTGGAGGCACGAAATCTTCTTTCACCACTTATTAGCTCATATTTATTACGTCCAATTTTACGGACTGTAATAGGCTGAATAATCCCCTGTTGTTTAATTGATTGTGCTAATTGATTAAGCTTTTCTTCATCAAATTCTTTACGAGGCTGATCTGCATTAGCATTTATCTGATTTAGAGAAATATTTGATATACCACCAACAACATTAGTTTGCATTGAAGATATACTTTTGCCTTCTCCACTATATTCGCTGTTTAATAAAGCTCCTAAACCTTTGCCTAATGCTAGTTTTTTGGCACTCATATTTTAACCTTTTTATTCTTGTTAGCTACTTTTGTCATATCGTTCTTTTGAAGTATTTCTCTAGCTAAATTTAGATAGTTAGTAGAACCTTTACTTCCAATATCATGCATCATTATTGGCTGCCCAAAGCTTGGTGCTTCTCCCAAACGAGTATTTCTATGGATTATTGTGCTAAATACAATCTGCTCGAAGTGCATTTTTACATCCTGAACTACTTGTTTCGCAAGACGTAAGCGAGAATCGAACATAGTTAGTAATATGCCTTCAATATCAAGGTCTTTATTAAGCCTTTCTTGAACTATCCTAATAGTGTTAAGGAGTTTTCCAAGACCTTCAAGAGCAAAATACTCGCATTGAACAGGAATAATTACAGAATCTGATGCGGTAAGAGAGTTAATAGTAATTAAACCCAAAGAAGGAGAGCAATCAATGATAATAAAATCGTAATCATCTTTAATTTTATCAATAACTTTACCCATCATCATTTCTCTATTCGGTAGATTTATCATCTCTATTTCAGCACCAACTAAATCTATATGTGCTGGTAATAAATCCAAACCAGGAGTCTCTGTTTCCAGAATAATATCCCTAGGTTTAACTTCATCAATAATGCATTCGTAGATGCTAGTTTTTATATTCTTAGGATCAAATCCAACACCTGAAGTAGCATTTGCTTGCGGATCTGCATCAATTAATAATGTTTTATATTCTAATATGGCTAAACCTGCACTTAGGTTTATTGCTGTTGTGGTTTTCCCAACACCTCCTTTTTGATTTGCTATTGCAATTACTTTTCCCATGTATTTATTATATATTTATGCTTTCACCAATTTCTATAAATGTTAATTTTTTTCCCGCAGCTTCAAACTTAGCTTTTGCAACCTCTTTTTTAACAACTATGTACCCAAATGTGTCATAATGCATTGCAATAATATTATTGCACTCAATAAAGTCACTTGCAATTATTGCTTCATTAATTCCCATTGTAAAATTGTCGCCAATGGGTAATAGAGCAAAGTCTAATTTTATTAATTTAGGAATTAGCTTCATATCCATCATAAGCCCAGTATCTCCTGCATGATAAAAATTACCTTCTTCAGTTTCTATTAAGAAGCTTCCTGGATTACCTCCTGAAGCGCCATCTGGCATTACGCTAGAATGCTGAGCTGTAAAATAGGTTAGTTTACCAAAGTCAAATTGCCAATTACCGCCAATATTCATTGGGTGACCATTTTCAAGGCCTTTGGTTGCAAACCAATTTATTATTTCAAAATTTGAAACAATTTTAGCTCCAGTTCTTTTTGCTATAGTTTCTACATCTGCAATGTGATCTTCATGACCATGTGTAATAAGGATATAATCACATTCAATTGTATCAATATCAATATGTGATGCTAGTTCATTGGGCGAAATAAAAGGGTCAAAAAGAAGTTTAGTATTTGCTAATTCGATATGCCAACAGGCATGACCGTAATTTGTTACTCTCATAATTTCTAGCAATTAAGTTATACATTAAATTATTTGACTAAACAATTGTATAGTATGTACGTCAGCACAAAGGTAAAAATAAAAAAGCTGCCTGATTAAGCAGCTTTTTATTTATTTCAACAATTTAACTTTCTTTATAACTATCAGAATCTTTATATCTGTCGTAGTCTTCGTCAAATCCTTGCGTTTCTTGTATATGGTCTAGTACTTCATTAAGCCCTTTTCGGAATTTGCCAAAGTCTTCTTTGTAAAGAAAGATTTTGTGTTTCTCAAAGAAGAACTTACCGCTTTCACCATTAAATCTCTTTTTACTTTCTGTTAGCGTGATATAATATTCGCCTGATTTAGTTTCTTTTACATCAAAGAAATAAGTCCTTTTCCCAGCCTTTACTCTTCTCGTAAAAACTTCGTTTTCATCGTTGTATTCACCCATCTTGTTGTATGTATTAGGTTTTTAATTATTAATATCAGTTTATGATTTATTGTTGACTACAAATATAGTTTATTTGTTAAAATCAGCAAATATTAGTTCAATTATTTTAGTTCAAAATTCTTACCTAAATACACTTTTCTTACTTGCTCATCTTCAACTAGTTCGGCGGAAGTGCCTGATTTAAGAATTTCTCCTTCAAAAAGAAGGTATGCTCTATCAGTGATACTCAAAGTTTCTCGTACATTATGGTCAGTAATTAGAATACCAATATTGCGTTCTTTAAGTCTAGATACTACTGACTGAATATCTTCAACAGCAATTGGATCAACTCCAGCAAAAGGTTCGTCAAGAAGAATAAATTTTGGGTCAACAGCTAATGCTCTTGCTATTTCGGTTCTTCTTCGTTCTCCACCAGAGAGAGAAATTCCCATGCTTTTACGAATGTGAGCTAAGCCGAATTCTTCTAATAAAGATTCTACTTTATTCTGTTGTTCTTTTTTAGAGAGTTTAGTAAATTGAAGAACAGATAACAAATTATCTTCAACGGTCATTTTTCTAAAGATAGATGCTTCTTGTGCTAAATACCCAACGCCATATCTTGCTCGACGATACATCGGTTCTTTTGTTAATTCTTTATTGTCAAGAAATATTTTACCGCTAAATGGTTTGATTAGACCTACTATCATATAAAAAGATGTTGTTTTTCCTGCTCCATTAGGACCAAGTAAACCAACTATTTCTCCTTGAGAAACTTCAATGCTTACATCATTAACAACTTTACGTTGTTTATATATTTTAACTAAATTGTCAGCTCTTAACTTCATATTTATCTGTATTGATATTCTCCAAAACGCAAATAGTACTTATATATTTTAATTTTCAGTGCAAAGTAAAGAATTTTACTACTACCTATCGAAAATATTTTAGAAATCAACTTTAAGAGTTACCATAAAACCAAATGGAATAACATCTGGCTTATCAAGATAGGATAGCCGCCATGACGCATCAACTCTTATTACTTTAAAAATATTCTCAATTCCTGCACCTACTTCATAATATGGTTTAGTCAGAAGAGAAGTATTTGAAGGGAATTTTGAATACTCTAGATTCTGTTTTGAAAGTTTGCCTATAAGTAATTTGCCATAAATTACTTCTCTCCATTTAAGTTTTCTTAATAAAGGAATATGATTGAAGAATAGTCCTTGGAAGTTATGAGATATATTTGCAACAAAATATTCATCACTAATAAAATCATAGTAGTTTATTCGGCTAAATGCATAATCATCATAGCTATATGTTTCATTACCAGGGTGCACTTCGAGTATAGGATAGGGTAGGTTTCCCCATATTTTTCCCCAAGAAAGTATGTATTGAGTATATCCAAATGACCAAAGATTAACTTTTTGCTTAATTGCAATTTGGAATTTATGATAACTAAATTGCGAATTAAATAGATTAGGTATTCCATAAGCATACCATATATTAAGTCTGGGGTATTTTGTACCAAAGCTTTTTCGATTAAATTTCTCAACTAAGAATACTTCCCTATATGCAAAATGGGTTTTCAGCTCAATTTCACTGGTAATAAGACTATTATATGTTGTTGAAGTGTTATTAGCTCCATTTTCATATATTTGAAATTTCTGATCCAATAATGGAAAAACTTCTCTCCTTGTAAAAGTAAGTTTGTTGCTAAACCCATTAAAGTATTCGTAAGAAAATGCAGCTTTATATTGTTCTACCATCGTTAAAGAGTAGTTAGGATATTTACGAAAGATACTAGAAACAATATTGTCTTGTTTCAAAGCCCTTACACTTTCTCCCAATTGCTCCATGTCTTTTTTGTAACTAATATCTAATGCTCTACGTGGGTTTTTATTAAAAACAAAAACAGCTCCTAATCTATATTTGAACTTTTTATCTCTTGTTCCATATGCAAGATGCCCATATATTCTGAATTTATCATTCCATTTATTACTTGTTCTTCCTCCAATTTTAAATCTATTACCTTCAACGCCATTAAAACTATAGAGAGTAAAATAAGGGCCAAATTCAAAGTTTTTGGTTTGATAATATCCAGTAACAACCATAGTTATAATGTCGTAGATGTTCTTAAAAGCAGGCATCTCTACAATTGTATCTACCATTTTATAAATGGTCTTTTCTTCATTGTTTAATTCCTCAAATCGCGTACTATCCCAATATTCTTTTGGTCTATCCCATGCATCTTTTTCTACATTTACGGCAACATTTGTTTTATAATCTTCGTTTGGACGTGGTTGGTTTACAATTATGTTTTTAAACAGAGAAGTTTTGTGTCCATAAAATCCTGTTACTTTTTCTGATTTATCTACTACGTTAAAATCTACAATAAAGCTTTCTCTATCAACCATCCAATATTTGTTATCTACTAGATTGAAATTTTGAGCAATTGACATGGCATTTACAAAGTTCATATTTACTTCTGTTATTTTCATGTCAACTTGTTTTACTGCCCACGTAGAATCAGTAATCCAAATCTCACCTGTAAAAGTTAATTCTTGTTTTCTGCGTGGTTTAAACATTAGCTTATAGCACCAATGATTGTCGATTGTTGCACTGTCTACTAAATAATACCTATAAGTTCTTAACCCAAAATTGGCAATAGGACTTACAAAGTTTTTATTAAACAGTCCAATGTAGTTTTCATAAATACTAATTTTCTGATACATATTTCCCAGAAAAGTAGAGATGCTTGAGTTGTTAATGCCTGATGCTCTAGAAGCAATAATAGTTTCTTTTTCTTCTCTAGGACTTTTTCTGTAAATATATTTAGAAACTGTTTCTGTTAATAATAGTGGTAAATATGATTTGCCATTAATTGTTGATGTGTCTACATTTTCAAAGATAAATTGAAAAGGTCTTAATGATCTTTTCTTTTTGAAACTTTCTGTAATATTGTTGGCATCTATCTGAATCTTATTATAGATATCATATTCATAGGATTCTAGTCCATATTTGCTGTTATGAACTTTGTTTTTTATTACATTTTTTAGTATTACGTGTGCTGGATTTTCTTTTGGTCTTATTACTACTTCGCTGAGTTCAAAATTTGAATTTTCAAGGCTTATCTTAAAATTTTGATATGCTCGTCTTTTTATTTTTCTCTTCTGTGAGTTGTATCCAATGTAACTTATTAAAATGGAGTCGGCTTTTGTTTTTGTTTCGATAGCGAATTTTCCATCAAAGCCTGTAGTGCAACCAACATTAGTTCCTATTAATTGAACATTAACAAAAGGAAGTGGTTTTTTAGTATTAGAATCAGTTACTTTTCCTGTTATTTTTGTTAATTGTGCATAAGTATTACTGTATGATAATGATATGATTATCAGTAGTATATATTTAATAACTCTAATGTTGTTTTTCAAATCCAAATACTATGCTTTTCAGTTTTGTAATTATTGTCAAAAGTAACATAATCTTAAAGAGAATGACATTTATTTAACAAAAAAGTTACATCTTAAGATTGTCTTTGAATAATTAATAAAGACAATAGGGTTTTTATAGATTATTGTCATCGATCCACCTTTTTATGCTGGCGTAAGCATTGTCTCTAACATCTTTTTTTGAGAGAATTAAGTCGTGAATTCCATCTTTTATTTCAACTTTTGTTATTTTATCTCCAATTCCATCGGCATACTTTTTTATATGTTCAACATCTAGAACACCATCTGAAATTTTAATAATATCATCCCATTTTTTACCTTTATAACTTTTATCAGAATACATAACTAAAGTAGGACACTTAATACTTAGACCATTTTGAAGCTCTGCTTGAGCATTTCGAATCGCTCTTAGCCAACCTAAATACGCAGGAAAGTTTTTTATAGGTTTCCATTCGTCTTTAAAATCCCATTCTCCTTTATAGTCCTTATGAAGACTTTTTGGATAATGCTCAGTAAGCGAATCCATTGTCATATACGGAAACTTTTTTCCAATAGCACTAACTAAAGGCATTAACGAATTTAGAAAAGGAGGGATATTTAGTGCAAAAAATGGGCTATTTAGTATTAATCCGTCTATATTATTTTTAGAATGTGCATATAAAGAAGTTGAAAGCCCTCCT
>QMPB01000009.1 GCA_003648395.1 Bacteroidota bacterium | reverse complement strand
GATTATCGGTGGTGATGGCTGGGCTTATGATATCGGTTTCGGTGGATTAGATCACGTAATCTCTACTGGCGAGGATGTTAATATTCTTGTACTAGATACAGAGGTATACTCTAATACTGGTGGCCAAGCTTCAAAAGCTACTCCTGTAGGAGCTGTTGCTAAATTTGCTGCTAGTGGAATGAAAACTCGTAAGAAATCTCTTTCTGCAATGGCAATGACTTATGGTTATGTATACGTAGCTCAGATTTCAATGGGTGCTTCTCAAGCACAAACTTTCAAAGTATTGAAAGAGGCTGAGGCTTATCCCGGACCTTCTGTAATTATTGCTTACTCTCCTTGTATTGCTCACGGTATCAAAACTGGTATGAAGAGCGCTGAAGAGGAAGAGAAATTCGCCGTAACTTCAGGATACTGGCAATTGACTCGCTACAACCCTGAATTGGAGAAAGAAGGCAAGAATCCATTTATACTTGACTCTAAAGAGCCAGCATGGGATACTTTCCACGACTTTATTTATAATGAGGTTCGTTATGCTTCTCTTAAAAAAGGTTTCCCTGAGGAGGCTGAGCGTTTATCACACATCGCTGTTGATGATGCTAAATGGAGATATAATCAATTCCGTCGTATGGCTGAAATGGATTTTTCAAAATAGAAGTATTTTAGATAAATATACAAAGCGTGATTTTCTTTCGAAAATCACGCTTTTTTTTGGCTTAAAAATTTAATTACCAACGCTGCCCCACTTCGATACATTTTTGGAGAAATGCTTCGCATTACTCTGCAAAACACTCAGTGTGACAGATCAAAGATACATTTTTGGAGAAATGCTTCGCATTGCTCTGCAAAACACTCAGTGTGACAGATCAAAGATACATTTTTGGAGAAATGCTTCGCATTGCTCTGCAAAACACTCAGTGTGACAGATTAAAGATACATTTTTGGAGAAATGCTTCGCATTGCTCTGCAAAACTGTCAGTGTTAAGGATATACTATATGAATACTCATTCTATAATGGAATTCTATAAATCCCACTTAGTGAAGCGTCACACTGAGTGATTTGAAGTAAAAAGCGTACGCTTTTTACAAAAATAGTATCGAAGTGTTATGCGAATTAATAATTAAATACTAGAAGCTATTCGTTTCTTAGATTCTTCAATCATCATAAAGGCTTTCTCAAAATATTTATATCTTATTTTTTCAGAAACCATACTTATAGGACTAGATTTCTTAATTATATTATCAAGCCATTGCTGTGTCAAGTCACAATATTTTTATTCATTGTAGCAATAGTATTAAAACTCATATGACCAATATATATACTTTTGGTAACCCCAAGGTCTACCAATACACAGTTGTTACCAATCTCAATATCACTTAAATACAATTCGTAATCAGCTTTTTGACCATATTCCATTGAATCTGAAAATAGTTTCTTCCCTACCTTTGCCTGAAGTTTTATATCAGTCAATAGTTGTTTCAATTCATCTAATACTTTTATTGCATCTGTATCAGATTCAAACCTTCCCGAATCCCAAAAGAATTCTACCTGTTTTAAAACTGATAAATAAGTAGTTTCAGTCCAGATTTCTACTGATGGTGTCTCTATATAAGTAGTATATATTTCCTTACTTAATTCAATAATATTTTTAGGAACATAATCGATACTAAACTTCTTATTTGCATCATTACTTGTATTAAGAATAGCCTCCATCCAATAAAAAATCTTATAAGCTCCTAGCAAAGGGTATTTATAATTATAGAATATTGGAATATCTTCGCAAGCATATGTAATTTTATGCTTTTTAGCATTTTTAATCAGTTTCAAATCTTTCAACATACTTGCAAGATACTTCTCAAAGCTTTCCATTGAATAATTCAATTCTAAAAAAGAAAAGGTAACATTATTAATATCCGTATCATTAAATACATCGAAAGAAATACTATAATGCTTGCACAATTTTGATACTTCATTGATTGTTAGTAGTGTAGAGCCTCTTAACCTACGATAAGCACTATCTGAACTAATATCAAGCACTTCTGTTAACTCTGATACCAAATTAGTATTTGCAGGAATTATATCTTCTATTTTTCTAAGAAATTCATTTTGTTCCATATATCTTATTATTATATTTTAATAATATCAGAATTATTATTTGCGAATATCGCAAAAAATAGAATAATTAGCAACTTTATTTGATGAAATACTACTCTTAAAGAAGTATATAGTTAAGTATTCTCTGATAATATCAATCATATCAACCACTTAATACAAAAAGTCTTTTTGCAATTATTAGTACAGTAATTATAGTGAAGTTAACATATAACAATTATAAAGAAATATTGAAATTAGTTTTGCTGGAAATAATTATTAAGAATTTAATATTATTAACTAAAAGAACTAATTATGAAAAACTTCACAAAAGAATTAAAAGTAATTACAATTATTCTATTAAGCTTTCTATTAATAATAATAGGTAAAACAAGTTTTGCCTCTGACCAGTATAAGAAAAGTGTTGCTGTTATAAATATTGGAGCGCAAGGCCTTAAAATTGAGATGCCTTTATTAACAAGTTTAGTAACTTTAGAATTGGAACGATTAAATATATATGAGGTAATTGATAAGTATGATGTAATAAATCATATGAAGAAAAATAATGTCAAATTGGATATGTCATATGGAAAAACTGATTTAATTCAAATTGGTGAGCTTATGAATGTTGACAAAGTATTAAGTGGTAGTGCTGAGAAATATGGCAATAAAATAATAATAGTCTTTAGATTAATTGATATTAAGAGTAAGAAAATAGAAAAAGTTGATGTAATGGAATATTTGGATCAAGAAGAAGATATTCAACTAATGGTAAGGATATCAATCCATAATATTTTTGGTATAGAGAATGATGCAAATGTTGTTGATATGCTCTCAAACATAAATCTACCTTTATCAAACACAAAAAACAGAGTAAATTTAAGTGGGCCTAGATTTGGACTAACAACAACTACTGGCAATGTAGGCAAAAGACTTCAATCACCAAAGAGTGAGGGAGGCTACGATATGTTCCCTATAAACTCACTATTTGGTTATCAATTTGAAATACAATATGTTGCAGCAGGAGATTTTCAAGCACTTTTTGAAGTAATTCCTGCTTTAAACGCCTTAGAATCTGGATACATTATACCATCATTATCATTAATTAATGGATTCCGATTTAATAAATACGGATTTGAATTCGGTATAGGGCCAGTTTTTAGATTAGCTAAAAAAGCTGAAGGTTTTTATGATGAAGATGGTAATTGGAATCTGAAAAGCGATTTTGTTGAACCACCAACAGATGTATATTATGTAAGTCAAGTTGATAGCAGAGGACATATTGAGCTATCTACTGGGTTAATTATTGCTGCTGGTTATACATTTAAATCAGGGCATTTAAATTTTCCAATAAATGTATATATCTCTCCCAGAAAAGATGGTACAACCATTGGCTTAATATGTGGGTTTAATATTGCTAGATCAAAAAAAATTGAAACCAAAAAATAAGTATATAAACTCCGTAAGCTCATAAAAAAAGGAGTACAGAATTTTTCGGTACTCCTTTTTTTTATGCATTACTAATTTAACTAACTCATAAATCTCATTATTTTGTAGATCAACAGATAATTCCCAACTAAAAAGGTAAGGAATATCCTATTTTAAATAGTTAATAAGTTCTTCTTCTTTTAATAACACCATTATTAACCTAATTTAACACACAAATTATATAAAAACTGTACTTCATTTTTTATATTTGCGCATCAAATTAAAAAACATAAATTTTTACATAAAAATATAGTTTTAAATTATGGAAATGGATATCAAAGAACTGAATGACCTTATTCAAAAAGAGAGCTCTTTTGTAGATCTTATTGCAATAGAGATGGGAAAGATAATTGTTGGACAAAAATATATGGTTGAAAGACTCATGATTGGTTTGCTTTCTGATGGTCATATCTTATTGGAGGGAGTTCCTGGTTTAGCAAAAACACTAGCCATTACTTCTTTAGCAAAGGTTGTAGATGCTAAATTTAGCAGAATTCAATTTACGCCGGACTTACTTCCAGCGGATATTTTAGGCACAATGATATATTCTCAAAAGAAAGAAACCTTTGAAACTCGTAAAGGTCCAATTTTCGCAAATTTTGTATTGGCAGATGAGATAAATCGTGCTCCAGCAAAAGTACAAAGTGCATTACTCGAAGCAATGCAAGAGCGACAAGTTACTTTAGGAGAAGAAACATTCATACTACCAAAACCATTTTTAGTATTAGCAACGCAAAACCCTATTGAACAAGAAGGCACCTATCCCCTTCCCGAAGCTCAGGTTGACCGTTTTATGCTAAAAGTAGTAATTGATTATCCTACAAAAGAGGAAGAAAAAGCAATTTTACGTTCACAAATTAGTAATACAAAACCTACAAATAATCAAATTCTTAAAACTGATGATATAATAAGAGCTAGAGAAGTTGTTAGAAAAGTATATCTCGACGAAAAAATTGAAAACTATATTACAGATATTGTTTTCGCAAGTCGTTATCCTGAAAAAAATGGTTTAGAAAAATTTAAAGATCTTATAAGCTTTGGAGGATCACCACGTGCTACCATAAGCATGGCTCTTGCTGCAAAGGCTTATGCATTTATCAAACGCAGAGGCTATGTTATACCTGAGGATGTACGTGCCGTTTGTGCTGATGTTATGCGTCACCGTATAGGACTTACATACGAGGCTGAAGCCGAAAATATAACTACCGAAGATATTATTAATGAGATACTAAATGCTGTAGAGGTACCATAGGTTAATTATTAATGATTGATTATTAATGTTTAAGGTATAAAGACTGATTACTATTTAATTTAGATAATGCAAGAGACAAAGGATATATTAAAACGGGTTCGTAAGATTGAGATAAAGACTCGAAGAATGTCGTCACAGATTTTTTCGGGACATTATCATTCTGCCTTCAAAGGCAGAGGCATGGCTTTTAGCGAAGTGCGTGAATATCAGTATGGCGACGATGTTAGAAATATAGATTGGAATGTTACAGCTAGATTTAATACTCCCTTTATCAAGATTTTTGAGGAAGAGCGAGAGCTTACTGTGATGCTATTAATTGACGTTAGTGCTTCAAATATGTTTGGCACCACTCAATCTTTTAAATCTGAACTTATTACCGAAATTGCTGCTGTATTATCTTTTTCTGCTATTCAGAATAATGATAAAGTTGGAGTGATTTTCTTTAGCAATAAAGTAGAGAAGTTTATATCTCCAGCCAAAGGAAAGTCACATATTCTACGAATTATTAGAGAGATGATTGATTTTAAGGCTAGTGAACAAGGTACAAATATTGAGGAAGCTTTAAGATATCTTACTAATGCCATAAAGAAAAAGTGTACAACATTTGTTCTTAGCGATTTTATTGATAATGACTTCTATAGGGCTCTTCAAATTGCCAATAGAAAACATGATTTGGCAGCAATCAGAATTTCTGATAAAGGTGAGCGAGAATTACCAAATATGGGTTTAATAAAAGTAAAAGATCCCGAGAATAATATAGAGAAATATATTGACACTAGCGACTCTACGGTAAGAGCTGCCTACAAAAACTATTTTGATAAACAACAGCAAAAAAATACTGACATATTTAAGCGCTCGGGAGTTGATACTGTTGATATATATACAGGTCAGGATTATATTAAACCATTAATTAAACTTTTTAAAATGCGAGAGAGTAGATTTTAATAATCTACTTATCTAAATAATATATTATGAATACCATAAAACAATTTATATTTATTCTAGCAATCTTAATAATAGGTACGCCTGTTGTGGCTCAGCAATATAAAGCTACAGCTAGACTCGATACTAATATTATAATGATAGGTGATCAAACAATCCTTCATTTAACATTGCAACAACCTAAAGACAAGACTGTTTATTGGCCTTCAATTGTTGATAATATTGGCGAAAATATTGAGGTAATAGATATTACCGAAAATGACACTATAATTATTCCAGGCACTAATTTGGTGGATATAAAAGTAGAACTTACTATCACATCATGGGATACAGGGCTTATAAGCCTTCCTGCTCTTAATTTTATTTATGCGCATATAAACGACTCAACGCAATTATCTGTTCAAACTCCAGAGCTAAAGATGTATATCGCCTATCTAAAGGTTGATATGGAGAAAGGAATTGCTGATATTAAGCCTATCTTAAAAGCCCCATGGACATTTAGAGAAATACTTCCTATTATCTTATGGAGTTTACTAGTAATTTTTATTATTGGTATTTCGTACTATGTATATTATCGATGGAAAAATAATAAGCCAATAATTCCTCTTCCCAAAAAGCCTAAAATTCCTGCTCATATTATCGCTAATAAGGAATTGGATAAACTTAAAGAAGAAAAACTATGGCAAAATAATGAAGCAAAAGAGTACTATTCAAAACTTATTGATATTTTTAGAACTTATCTAGAAAACAGAATGCATTTTGGAGCAATGGAAATGATAACTGATGAGATAATGCTTGAATTGCAGAAGAAAGAAATAAGTAAAGAACTTCTTCTGGAAACCAAAAACATATTGGAAAACTCTGATTTTGTAAAATTCGCCAAAATTCAGCCAGTGGAATCAGAAAATATAGAAGCAATGGATTGGGCATATAATTTTATTGAGCTTACTAGAATTAAGGAAGTTAAACCTGAAGAAAAGAAAGGAGCTAAAAAATGATAAATTTCTTTTCGCAAATAGTATTTACACAGCCTCTTTGGCTATTGAGTTTTATAGCTATTCCAGCATTAATTGCTAATTATTGGATAAATAATAAGAGTCAAAATGCATCATTACAACTATCTAACTTAGAATGGACAAAAGGTCTTAAAACAAACTTAAAAACAAGGTTTCGTCATATTCCTTTTGCGTTTAGAATGATAGCAATATCATTGCTCATTATTGTAATGGCAAGGCCACAAATATTTACCAAGCAAAAGCATACTAATATCGAAGGTATAGATATTATATTGGCATTAGACGTATCGGGCAGTATGCGAGCTATGGATTTAAAACCCAATCGTTTGGAAGCTGCTAAGGAAGTTGCAATTCAGTTTATCGATGGAAGACAAAACGACAGAATTGGTTTAGTAATATTTAGTGGAGAGGCCTTTACTCAATGCCCTCTTACCACTGACCATAATGTGCTAAAAAGCTTATTTATACCAATTGAAAGTGGTATGATTAAAGATGGTACTGCCATTGGTGATGGACTGGCTACAGCTATTAATAGAATAAAAGATAGTGAGGCCATAAGTAGAGTAATTATTCTACTTACCGATGGAGTCCAAAACTCTGGAAGCATTGATCCTATTTCGGCAGCAAATATAGCCAAGGAGTATGGCATAAGAGTTTATACTATTGGTGCAGGAAGCAAAGGTACGGCACCAATGCCTGTAATCACAAATTTTGGAGAACAAATAATGGATGTGGAAGTAAATATTGATGAAGAAATTCTTCAGAGGATTGCTAGCACAACTGATGGTAAATATTTTAGAGCTACAAGTAATAAAAGTTTAGAGAAGGTATATGCCGAAATTGACCAATTGGAAAAATCTAAAATTGATGTGAATATTTTTCAGAATAAATCTGAAGAATTTCTTGGTTTTGCAATAGCTGCTTTTATACTATTATTATTTGAACTACTATTGCGACTAACAATTTTTAGAATTAAACCATAATAAGAGTTTAATATGAATATATTAAGATTAGAAAATCCGGACTTCTTATTTGCATTACTCATAATCCCAGTATTGCTAATAATATGGTATGTACTGATAAAAGTACAGAAGAAAAGTTGGGCTAAATTTGGAGATATAAAGCTTATTAATAAACTAATGCCAATGGTAAGCTATAGGCGCAAAAACTGGCGTTTTATAATTTACATTTTTGCACTAAGCAGTTTAATTATTGCATTGGCAAATCCACAATTGGGTTCAAAACTTGAGAAAGTGAAGCGTAAAGGAATCGATATGATAATAGCTATTGACATATCTAACTCTATGCTTGCTGAGGATATAAAGCCCAATAGATTAATAAGATCAAAGAGAGCAATATCGAAGCTCGTAGACAATTTGCAAGGCGATAGAATAGGCATAATTGTATTTGCCGGAAGTGCATATACTCAGCTACCAATTACAACAGATTATAGTGCTGCAAAAATGTTTCTTGCCACCGTAAGTACCGATTATATAAGTACCCAAGGAACTAGTATAGCAGCAGCTATCGATATGGGGCGACTAACTTTTGAGAATGAAGTTAATGACCAGAAAAACCAAGATCGCAATAAGGCTATAATTATTATTACCGATGGAGAAGACCACGAAGAAGGTGCTATAGATCAAGCTATAAAAGCCAAAGAAGAAGGTATAAAGATTTATACTATAGGTATGGGTACACAAAAAGGTGCCCCTATTCCAAATATTAGAAACGGAAGGCGAACTGGCTTTAAGAAAGATAAGGAAGGACATACCGTTATCTCTAGATTTAACGAAGCTCTATTGCAAGAAATTGCTGAAAAAGGAGATGGAATTTATGTGAGAGCTAATAATAGTAAATCTGGTTTGAAAATAATTCTTGATGAAATAAATATGCTTAATAAAACAGAAATAGAAACTCAATCTTTTAAAGATTATGAAAGTAGATTTCAGATTTTTGTTGCAATAAGTTTATTTCTACTAATTATTGAATTACTTATTTCAGAAAGAAAAACTAAGTTTAATATTTCAAAAATATTTGACAAAGACGATAAATAAGAAATGAAAAATATAAAACATATTATACTATTCTCACTTGCTATATTTATTAGCTTGGCATCTCTTAATGCTCAAAATAGCATTAAAGCTACTAAGCTAATTAGAAGTGGTAATGCAGAGTATTCTGACAGTAACTTTATTGGATCTGAGGAAAAATACCAATTAGCATTATTGGAGGATAAGGATAATTTTGATGCTAAATATAATCTTGCTAATACTCTTTTTAAACAAGAACGATACGAAGAGGCAGTGGAGGCCTTTGAAGATTTAATAGAAGAAACTCCTGACAAAACTATGAAAGCCAACATTTACCATAATTTGGCAAACTCAAAATTGGCAAATAAAGATTTAGAAGGAGCAATTGAAGATTATAAAAATGCATTACGCCTAAAACCAGATATGCAGGATACACGATACAATCTACTTTATGCTATAAATGCTAAAGATCAACAGGACAAACAAGAGCAAAAAGATAATAAAGACAAGGATAAGGATAAAGGAGATAAGGACAAGGACAAGGATAAAGGAGATAAGGACAAGGACAAGGACAAAGATAAGGATAAGGATAAAGGAGATAAGGACAAGGATAAAGAGGAGGACAAGGATAAAGGAGATAAAGACAAAGAAGAGCAAGTAAAAGAAGAGAAACAAAAGATTAACAAAAAGGAAACAGAGCGTTTATTGCGTGCTGTTGCTGAAAAGGAGAAAGAAACAAAAGAAAATCTCGAAAAGAAGAAGGCTCGTATAAAAGTTAGTAAAACAGAAAAAGATTGGTAATACTATTGATTAAGAATCATTATGTCAAAACTATATAAATATATTTTAAGTTTCAGTTTTCTACTACTCATAAGTAGCAATACTCTATTAGCTCAAAAGGTAAAGTTTACTGGAGAAGCACCTGCTAGAGTTGAACTGCAGCAACAGTTTAGAGTAACATATACCTGTAATAAAGATGGCGATTTTGAAGGCCCTGACTTCAATGGATTTCAACTATTGGGAGGTCCTAGCGTAAGTTCTCAAACAAGTATGTCCATAGTAAATGGGCGCACTAGCCGTAGTAGTATGAAATCATATACCTACTATTTAAAAGCCAAAAAAGAAGGTACTATTATTATACAAGCTGCGAGAATAGAGATTGACGATAAAATCTATAAATCCAATGAGCTAAAAGTAGTTGTTGCAAAAGGCAAGGCTGCAAATAATGCTCCTAAAGAAATTACTAATACAGATTTTAAAGCAGAGGGTAAAGTATTTATAAAGTCTATAGTAAGCAATAGAAATGTATATATGGGTGAGCCTATTATTCTTACTCAAAAACTATACTCTAAAGAAAAAGTTGCAAATATTACTGATTTTAAAGAGCCTACACTTACAAGTTTTTATAAAGAGAATATCGATATTGGAGAGTTGACATTAGGTACTGAGGTAATTAATGGTGAGAGTTATAATGTTGTAATACTACGAAAATCAATTCTGTTTCCACAAAAAAGCGGCAAACTCGAGATTGGAAATTTTGATTTAGATATTGTTATTCAGGTAATAAAGCAAAGACGTGCTCGCGATAGAATGGAGCAGATGATGTATGGTAATGTTATCAGATATTATGAAAATAAAGAAATAAAGCTAAAATCACCAAAAGTTAAAATCAATGTTAAGCCACTACCTAGCAATAAACCTTCTAGTTTTACTGGTATAGTTGGTTCTTTTAGCATTAGTGCTTCTGTAGATAAGAATGAGTTGAAAACCAATGACGCTATAAACTTTAAGGTGAAAATTAAAGGAAAAGGAAATATTGGTTTAATGGAAGTTCCTAAAATAGACTTTCCTCCTGATTTTGAGATTTATGACCCAAAGGTTTTTAAAAATATAAAAAGAACAACTGCTGGTGTTAGTGGTTCTAAAAATTACGAATACCTAATTATACCAGGCAATGAGGGTAATTTTGTTATTCCAAGTTTTGGCTTTACATACTTTAATCCTAAAACAGAAAAATACCAAGAGTGTATAACTGATGATATTGATATAAAAGTACTTAGAGGAGAAGGCAATGCCGATATATCAAATTCAGGAAGTGCAGTTAGCCGTGATGAGGTGAAATATGTAGGAAAAGATATTCGCTATATCCAACTATTTATTGGTGAAACCTCTAAGCTTGGCGAACATAAGTTCAACTCATGGTTACATATTTTACTAATGCTTATATCCCCTATTCTTGCAATCCTTCTAATAATATTTATTAAGAAGCAGGATAAAAAGTTAAGCAATAAATCATTGATGCGTCATAAGAAAGCAACTAAGATGGCAAAAAAGCGACTAAAAGTTGCCAAAAAAGCAATGGTAGAAGAAAATAACAACTTGTTTTACGAAGAAACATCAAAGGCATTATGGGGATATCTTGCTGATAAGTTTAGTATTGATCTTTCCAAATTATCAATGGATATTGTGAAAGAAAAACTTCAGCAGAATAATGTAAATGAGGATTATATTATAGAAATAAATGGATTGATAAATAGATGTGAGTACGCTAGATATGCTCCTAAAAGCGAGATAAAAGGCATTAATGATATTTATGTACGATCTATTGATGTTATTAGTAAAATTGAAAAAACTCTAAAATAGATATTGATGAAAAAATTATTAAGCACTTTACTATTTAGTTTTATTATTTCATTTTCGTTATTTGCCAATGTAGAGAATACTTTTCAGCAGGCAAACGAATTGTACAGTAATGGAGAATATACACAAGCAATAGAACTATATGATTCTTTGATAAATAGTAATGTTTCTTCGGCAAATATCTATTATAATATTGGGAATTCATATTTCAAATTAGATGATATACCTAATGCAATATTGTATTTTGAAAAGGCTAAAAAAATTGAACCAAATAATCTTGATATTATTTATAACATTGAATTAGCAAATACTCGTATTGCTGATAAAATAGAACAGGTTCCTCATTTTTTTCTCAAAACCATTTATTTAACTACCCTAAATAGTTTAACCGAAAAACAATGGACTACAGTGAATATTAGCTTATTCATTATATTTCTGATATTCATAGTATTATTCTATACGCGTAGTACTAACCGTAGGTTGTGGCTATCATTTTCAATAGCATTTATTATACTAACTTTTACAAGTGGAATAATTGGTTTTCAAAGTTATAAGCAAAAAACAACACATAATACTGCTATTATTTTCACTCCTACTATTGATATAAAAAGCGCGCCAGACACCAAGAGCAATACTATATTTATATTGCATCAGGGCACAAAAATAACTTTATTAGAAAAAACAGCTCAATGGCAAAAGGTGCGCATTGCAAGTGGTAGCGAAGGTTGGTTAAAGACTAATAATATTATAGAAATATAGATTATAGTTTTCAACAATAGCAAATATTAATAGTGATAATTATTGAAAAATAAAGATAGATTTTAAGATATGCTTATGTATATTTGTATCCATAATATTTAAACAAACAAAATGAATAAATTAAGTTATAGCCTAGGTGTCAATATTGGCGAAGGCATGAAGCAACAAGGTTTTTCTATTGAAGACTTTGAATCATTTGCCAATGGACTTAGAGATGTATATGAAAAAAACATTAAAATTAAGCCTGAGGAATTGAATCAAATACTAAATGATGAATATGTACGTATTCAAACAGACGTTGTAGATGCTAAGAGAGAAGATGGAGAGAAATTTCTATCAGAGAATGCTAAAAGAGATGAAGTTACAATAACAAATAGTGGTCTTCAATACGAAGTTATAAAAGAAGGTAAGGGAGATGTGCCTACTGCTGACAAAACTGTAACAGTACATTATCATGGTACATTACCTAATGGAAAAGTATTTGACAGCTCAGTAGATAGAGGTCAGCCAGCGAGCTTTCCTGTAACTGGTGTTATTAAAGGATGGGTTGAAGCACTTCAGATAATGAAAACTGGCAGTAAATATCGTTTATTTATTCCATCTGACTTAGCTTATGGAGCACAAGGTGCTGGAGGCGATATAGGACCTCATCAAGCTTTAGTTTTTGATGTAGAATTACTTTCAATAGACAAATAGATATGAATAAATACAATATCACTACTCAGGGACAACAATCCTCAATTATACTGCAAATAGCTAGTATACATAGTTTTGGTATTAATAATATATTTTTATAATTTCAATTGAGCTACTTTTTTAGTAGCTCTTTTTTTGTGAATTTTTTAATAAATAAATAATTATGAATAATAGAAGTCTAATTTCAATTAATGATTATAGCAAAGAAGAGATACTGCAAGTCTTAAAGACTGCTGAAGAATTTGAGGCTAACCCCCGTCAAAAAATTCTAAAGAATCATGTTATTGCAAGTCTATTTTTTGAACCATCAACGCGTACTCGTTTAAGCTTCGAAAGTGCAATTAATCAACTAGGAGGAAGAATAATTGGATTTACTGATGCATCAAGCTCTAGCGTAAAAAAAGGCGAATCGCTACGCGATACTATTGAAACAGTATCATTATACTCCGACCTTATTGTAATGCGTCATCCTTTGGAAGGAAGTGCACGTTTTGCTAGCGAAATAAATGATACACCAGTAATAAATGCTGGCGATGGCGCTAATCAACACCCTACTCAGTGTTTGTTGGATTTGTATTCAATAAAACAAACTCAAAATAGACTTGATAATTTAGATATTGCTTTGGTTGGTGACCTAAAATATGGTCGCACGGTGCACTCATTAGTAATTGCTATGAGTATGTTTAAGAATATCCGTTTTCACCTTGTATCTCCAATAGAGCTAAAATTACCACGCTCTATCAAAGATTTTATTGTTGCAAATGGCCATTCATATAAACAATATACCGATATTTCGGCAGTAATTAATAATATCGACATTCTATATATGACTCGTATTCAGCAGGAGCGCTTTGCTGACCAGCTGGAATACGAAAGAGTAAAGAACTCTTACGTTCTTGAGAACTCTATGCTCGATAATTCTCGTGATAATTTAAGAATACTTCACCCAATGCCTCGTGTTAACGAAATTGATGAAAATGTGGATTCTAATAAGAAGGCACACTATTTTCAACAAGCACAGAATGGTGTCTTTGTTCGTCAAGCATTATTAGCTACAATTTTAGGTTTACGATAAACCATTGTATTCATTTATTTTAGAAAGTATTTTATTATGGAAAATAAAAAAACAGAACTTAAAGTATCAGCTCTTGAAAATGGAACTGTAATCGATCATATCCCTGCAGGACACGTACTGCAAGTAATGCGTATTCTTAATCTTGAAAATTTTGAAGATCAAATTTATTTTGGAGCAAATCTTGATTCAAAAAAATATGGTAAAAAAGGAATTATAAAAGTTACTAATCGTTTCTTTAAAGATGTGGAAATTAACAAGATTAGCTTGGTGGCTCCTACTGCTACTCTAATTGAAATTAGAGATTTTGATGTTACAAAAAAATCTGGCGTTAATATTCCTGATACTGTAGAGGGCTTTGCTAAATGTATAAACCCAAAATGTATTACTAATCATCAGCAAATAACTACTAAGTTTTATGTTACTGATAAAGTTAACTTGAAAATGAAATGTCATTATTGTGAGAAAATCACTAAAAAAGATGATGTAGAGTTTTTATAAAAACATCTAATTATTATAAAGGTCAGTAATTTAGTTTACTGACCTTTTTTGTTTGCAATAATTTAGATAAAACAACTGAACTATTTTAATAACTGTTAAATAAGTATTTATAAGCAGTAATCTCTTTAATAATAAATATTAAAATAGTATATTTGCATTGAACAAACTCAGTAAAACAATGAAAGTACCCTATAAATTAGAAGAACTCGACAATTTATATCTTTATAAGCTATTATTAGATACTGCAACTGAAACTCCAAACAATAAAGCTTTAGCATTTGTTGGCGAAGAATTTATTACTTATAAAGAGTTTCTTAATAAAGTTAATAAGCTTTCATACCATTTGCAAAAGAGTGGCATTAAGCCTAAAGATAAAGTAGCCATTTGGAGTGAAAATAGTCCTAATTGGTTAATATCATACTTTGCAATTGTAAGCTTTGGAGCAGTAGCTGTCCCTATTCTACCTGATTTTTCGGCTACCGAAGTAGAGAATATACTACACCACTCTGAAACAAAGGTATTGTTTGTTTCTCCAACACTTTATCGCAAGCTATATCTTGATGGTACTATAATTGGTAAAACAATTATTTTATTATCAGATTTTACTATCCATATTCATAAAAAAGATGAAGTTATAAAGGAAGCTGATTTTAAGAAATTTTGCGAAGATAATAAGGATGAAATTGAAGGTTTAAAACTACCAGAAGTAAAATCAACAGACTTAGCTTCAATAATATATACTAGCGGCACTACAGGCACATCAAAAGGCGTAATGCTTACACATGCAAACTTAATAGCAAATTCAATTCAGTCGTATAATATTTTTCCTACTGACGAAAATGATAGATCTTTATCATTATTACCAATGTCGCATACTCTGGAATTTACCTTAGGAAATATAATGCCTGTAATGTGTGGCTTTTCAATTAGTTACATAGATAAGCCACCAACAGCTTCTGTATTATTACCAGCCTTAAAGAAGGTTAAGCCTACAATAATGCTTACTGTGCCTTTAATTATTGAAAAAATATATAAATCAAAAATACGCCCTGAATTAACTGCTTCTCCCATAAAGAAGTTCTTATACGAAAATGTTCCTTTTATGCGAAAACTAATGCATAAAATAGCTGGAAAGAAACTTTATGGCACTTTTGGAGGTTCATTACGCTTTTTTGGAATTGGTGGTGCAAAACTTGACGAAACAGTTGAGCGATTTTTATTTGAGGCTGATTTCCCTTATGCTATTGGTTATGGATTAACCGAAACTTCTCCCCTTATTGCTGGCACATTGCCTCATAAGTGTAGAGTTGGATCTTGTGGGCCGGCAATTTATGGCGTGGAGCTTAAGCTTAGAAACATTGACCCTATAACTAAGGAAGGTGAAATTATAGCTTATGGACCTAATGTGATGCAAGGTTATTATAATGACGAAGAGAAAACTGCTGAAGTATTTACCGAAGATGGTGGTTTTATTACTGGTGACACTGGTATTTTCGATAAAGATAATTTCCTATTTATTAAGGGTCGAATAAAAAATATGATACTTGGCCCTAGTGGCGAAAATATTTTTCCTGAAGAAATAGAAGCTGCTATAAATAAAAGTGAATGGGTTTTAGAATCACTAGTATATGAGCTTAAAGGCAAGGTAGTTGCTCGTGTGGAGTTAAATTATGAGGAGCTAAACAAACATCTCAAGGCGATGAAGGACAAAGCTTCGGAAATGGAAAAAGAGATTAATGAACTACTTAGCAATATTAGAAAAAATGTAAATATTGAAGTAAGTAAATTCTCTCGTTTGACAAATATATTTGAGCAAAAAGAACCATTTGTAAAAACACCAACTAAGAAAATTAAACGATTTCTTTATAAAGATAAAGAATCTCATGAGAATCCTATTGAAAATAACGAAACTAATTCATAAACTTAAAATAGATCTACAATCAAAGTATTGATATAATGCTTTGATTGTAGATAATAAATAAAATCACATTGAATACTAAACTACAACACCAAATTGCTCTTACACTAATTCCTAAAGTTGGTGATATACAAGCAAAAAAACTTATCGCATATTGTGGTGGTGTAGAGGCTATTTTTAAAGAAAGCTTCAGTAATCTTCAAAAGATTCCTCAAATTGGAAATTCTATAATCAAATCCATAAAATCTGCCGATGTAATGAAACGAGCAGAAGAGGAAATGTTATTTATTGAAAAGCATGAAATAAAACCGCTCTTCTTTTTGGATGAAGATTATCCTCAAAGGCTAAAACATTGTGATGATGGACCCATATTACTTTATTATAAAGGCAATGTAGATTTAAATACAGCACAAATACTTTCAATAGTAGGTACTCGCCAAGCAAGCGATCATGGGCAAGAGATTTGTTCGGAAATAATCTCTCAATTTGCAGGGAGTAACACACTAATTGTTAGTGGCTTGGCATACGGTATTGATAGTTGCAGTCATAAATATGCATTATCAAATGGGCTAAATACCATTGGTGTATTAGGACATGGATTAGATAGGATTTACCCTGCTGAGAATCGCAAATATGCCGAAAAAATGGTAAATCAAGGAGGCCTACTAACAGAGTTTACCAAAGGAACTATCCCAGACCGTCAAAATTTCCCCATGCGCAATAGAATTGTTGCCGGAATATCAGATGCTACTCTTGTAGTAGAATCAAAGGCACGCGGGGGTTCACTTATTACGGCATTTCTGGCAATAGATTATAATAGAGATGTATTTGCAATTCCAGGCAGGCCACATGACGAAAATTCGGCGGGATGTAATATGCTGATTAAGAAGAACGTTGCTCACCTTATTAATAATGCCAAGGACATAAAGGAACTAATGAATTGGGAATCCAATAATGAAGAAAATAAGGCTCCTCAAAAGCAATTATTTGTTGAGTTATCGGAACTAGAAGAGAAAGTTATTGAAAAAATGAGTTCCGAAACTATTTCAGTGGATCAACTTAGTATAATTACTGACCTACCAATGTCCAAAACAACTTCTATTCTGCTAAGCCTCGAATTTAAAGGTGTTGTAAAGTCTTTCCCTGGCAAACAGTATAAATTAATTTAGTAATTATACATAATTAGAATTACACGCCCTTTATTAAATGAACGATTTATCAAATACTATTATTTCTGAGTTTAAGCGAGCTTCGAACGGAGTATTAGCACCACAGATGGCAGCTTATATGAAGAATAATTTTGATTTCTTTGGAATAAAATCTCCCCTTCGAAATAATATACAAAAGCCATTTATGATTAAGAAATACCTTATTCATAAATTGGAAATGATAAATGAAGTAAAAATATTATGGAATGAACCACAACGAGAACTTCAGTATTTTGCTCAAGAATATGCTTATAAATATATAAACTCTGTAGACGAATCTGATATCTATTTTTATGAATGGTTGATTATTAATAAATCGTGGTGGGATACTGTTGATTTTATTGCTCCAAAATTAGTTGGCAATTACTTTATGAAATACCCTCAAAATAAAGAACTTATAATCAATAAGTGGCTAAAAAGTAATAATATTTGGTTGCAAAGAAGTGCTGTCCTTTTTCAACTGAAGTATAAATCAAAAACAGATACAGAATTTTTAGCATATATAATAAGCTCATTAAACGGTAGTAATGAATTCTTTATAAACAAGGCTATAGGGTGGGTTCTTCGTGAATATGGCAAAACGAATCCCCAATGGGTTGAGAATTTCTGTTCAAAGACAGAGCTCTCAAAACTAAGCCAAAAAGAAGCTCTAAGAATAATAGTCAAAGACAAAAATATTGAAGTTTAAGATTATAATCAAAACTTAATTTTCAAACTATTATCAAATACAATATTTCAACAAAATAGATTAAAGTTGTTGTTATTTTTAGCATTTTTGCTACACAAAACTTAAAACCCTAATCATGGCAGGAAAAACATTTGTAGAAAAAATATTTAAGGCAAAAACAGGAAGTATTGTATTTGCAAAACCAGATATAGTATTAACACACGATAATACAGCAAGTATAAAAAATACCTTTGCCAAAATGGGCGGTGAAAAAGTAGCAAATCCAGAGCAATTATTAATTGTATTGGATCATAATGCACCTCCTACTACTGCTAAGCTAGCAACACAATATCAAGATATAAGAAATATTGTAAAAGAACAAGGCGTAGATAAGTTTTATGATGCAGGAAAAGGAATCTGCCATCAAATAATGTCGTATCACGCTCAGCCATCAATGCTTATAGTTGGTAGCGATAGTCATACATGTACTGCAGGAGCATTTAATGCAATGGCAGCAGGGATTGACCGTACCGAGGCTGCAGGAATATGGAAACGAGGCGAAACATGGTTTAGAGTTCCCGAAACAATAAAAATCAACTTATCTGGCGAACTACCTAATGGCGTATTTGCCAAGGATATTTCGCTTTGGATAATTGGAATGATTGGTAGCGATGGCGCTAATTATAATTCCATAGAATTTCATGGAGATGGTGTTGCCAATTTAGGAATTTCGGAAAGAATGACTTTGGCAAATTTGGCATCAGAAATGGGTGCTAAGAATGCCGTTTTTCCTCCAGACAAAGTTTTGGCAGCATTTTATGATAAAGAAGAAATAACTGATGGCACCTGGGCCGATGATGATGCTGAATATATTAAAACAATAGATATTAATCTTAGTGAGCTATTTCCTGTGGTGGCAGCACCACACCATGTTGATAATGTGAAAGCACTATCGGAGGTTGAGGGAACACCGCTTCATGAAGGACTTATTGGAACTTGCACCAATGGAAGATTAGAAGATCTGCGCGAAGCAGCAGCGGCCTTAAATGGCAAAAAAGTTGCCGAAGGATTTCAGCTTTTGGTAACTCCTGCATCTCGAATAATATATCAACAGGCAATTAAGGAAGGTTTAATAGATATTTTTCTTGATGCTGATGCTAATGTTCTTTCTCCATCATGCGGGCCATGCCTAGGAACAGGGCAAGGAATACCAGGCGATGGTTATAATGTGATTTCTACTGCAAATCGTAATTTTAAAGGCAGAATGGGAAACCCTAATTCAAATGTTTACCTCGCCTCTCCTACTACAGTTGCACTATCGGCAATTGCTGGTAAAATTGTAGATCCAAGGGGTAAATCGCATAACGATAAATACCCTTTTGTAAAAGAACAAAGCTGCACTACAGAAATAGCTGAAGGCGATAATAGAAGAGCAAACGGAATTTGGAATTATACCGACGTTGATAATCTAAATACCGACCAAATGTTTGCTGGCAATCTTACTTATAAAGTACTAAGCTCCGATGCCGAATCAATAATGCCATACTTATTTGAAGGTTTTGATAAGAACTTTACTAAAAAAGTAAAATCTGGCGATATTATTGTTGCTGGCGATAACTTTGGCTGTGGTAGCTCCCGTGAGCATCCTGCGGTTGGACTAGCATTTGCAGGCGTAAAGGCTGTTATTGTGAAATCTATAAATAGAATCTTCTTCCGTTCGTCAGTAAACCAAGGACTGCCAATTATAGTACTTCCTGAGGTTGTTGATGCTTATAAAGTAGGCGATAAATTGGATATTGACTTTGATAAAGGTGAAGTTATAGTTGGAAACGATAGAATTGCTTTTGAACCTCTTCCTGATAAACTTATGAAGATATTTGAAGCCAAAGGGTTGGTGAATTTTATTAAAAATAATAGCTAATTGTTAATGTTTAATTGTTAATTGTAAATGTTTAATTGTTAATGTTTAATGCGTCAGATGTCAGGGCGCGACTTGGAGTCGCACTCTGACTCGCTAGCTCAAGGGAGAGAAGTCCGTAATAACGTACCGAGCCCTCGGAAAACCAAAATCTTATATTTAATTGATATTTAATGATTTATAAAGGGAAAATATTTGCTAATGAAAAATTATATAAATGAAGGTCTTTGTGGGGTACAGACTTAACTACCAAGAACGCGCATTTTTTAGCCAAAAAAAGACAACTTTCAACGTAAATACCGTTAAAAACGAACCATAATTCATCAAAAAACTAAAACACAGAAAAATATTGTAAAAGCTTCAAAGCGCCGTAATAAGCTCAATATATGCATATAGTAGAATTTGCCAATAATTAAGCACTAAGTATTTATACGTAGTGGACTAAGTATAAACACTTAATTTTAATAATAATCAAGATTTTTAGTAATGTGTGATAAATATTGTATAAATTTGGGATTAGAATGTTTTGAACTTATTCTGGTTAAAAAATAGTTTAAAAAAACCTATTAATCCCAATTTAGAATTATGAAAAAAAAGTATTTAATTTTGATAATTTTTATTATAAGTTTTAGTTTTATTTATGGTCAAACTACAGCTGTTGATTATTTAAAAGAAAAATTGCCAGAAATAAAGGATTCAACTTTGATCTTTGTAATTAAAGAAAATGTGTGTACACATTGTTTTTCTCAGGCAGCCCCTTTATTTTTAGAATATCAAAAAAAAGGTTACAAAATGCTTTTTGTTACAAATTCTAAGTCAAAAGATAATTTTATTTATAATATTGGCAGAAAAATTGGTATTTCAAGTTTCCTTAAAAAGCATAAGGAGCTTATTATACTTTCTCAAGATATTTGTAATTCATTTGAGAACAGCGAGATGCCATTATTTGTTATTTATGAAAAGAACTCTCTATTGATTCAAGACATGACCGTACCAAAGTTTGCTGCTCATATTACTACTAGGGATAATATATTTGTTGCAGATTCAATTAGTATATATAAAGGCTTTTATAATATATACATACCTAATGACTCTATTGTATATGGATATAATAGTAATTCAAACACAATGATTAAAATTAGGAACATTAATGACGAATTTTCTGTTTCCGATTTTGATCCTTCTTCTATGATATTAGATACACTTAAGTACTTTTTTGGAGATACAAGTCAGATTCAAAAAAGTTATCGTAAACAATTAAATCTTGATAAAATAGAGATTCTATCTTGTAATTTTATTGACTCATCATTTTCCTTTTTAGTTCGAATTCCTACACTTAATATTAAACAAAACAACGTTAATGTCGGTTATAAACACTACATTGTTATTATAAATAATTCACTTGAAAGAGTTAAACATATTGTGTTTGTTGATAGATTTAAACAAGGTGATTATTATTATGCACCAAATATTTTTTGTCAATATGGGTATTTGAATGAAAAATATATTTATCCAATAAAGAAATATTCAAATAATAAAGAAGATTACTTTGATAACAATCAAATTCTCGGTCAATTCCTTGTAAAGAATGATACGTTACAATTTGAACGTTTTCTAGATTTGGAATTGCCTTCAAAACAAATTAGTCTGGAATTGTATTATGATGCTTTTAAATTTGATGTTAGTGTTTTTAGTGGGGAAGATGTATTTGTTAATCTAGTTAATTATCCATATGTCTATTCTAAAAAAGATAGTAACTATCAATTATTAACAACATCATTTATAAAACAAAATTATCCTGTTTTTACAAATGATACGCTAAGAGTAGAATTAAGAAATGATTTTATTAAATTTAATAATAAGTACTTTTATCAAATAAAGGAGAATTATGTTTCAATAGAGTCATTCTATAAAAATACTATTTCTACGCAATATGACTATTATTTTGATAAAAATGAAATTATATTTGGATCCTATATTGAAGATAGCACGATAAATGTAATTGTTTGGAATGACGTTTTTAAAGTATATAGCTTTGAACTTGATATATCAGTTAAGAATACTGTTAAATGTGAGTTAAAATAAAGAATAGATTAGTGCCATATCTCTTTTAGATTCAGAGGCTGTGCTAATAATTGCAAAATAGTCCGTAATAACGGACCTATTTTTCATCTAGTTTTATTGAGTTTTACCCTTTTAAGCTCGGAAAGAAGGGATTTCCCGAGCTTTTGGTCCACTATTACGAACCTTTTTCTTTATACCGAGCAAGTACAAAAAAACCTAAGTCCCCCTTTGAAAAGGTGGCAGCGAGGCAATTGGGTGGCGGGAGGTTGATTAAAAATAATTTTAAAAATCAAAATCTAACATATGTAATGACAGGGCAGACGCATATAAATTGTCACCAAACCAATATGTATTTTTTACTATCGTAATATACAGCTATATATGTAAATTTAAGATGCAAATTTATCATCGAATTACACCTGCCGGCCGGTAGGCGGGCTAATTAATCGAATTATTAAACTATTAAATAATACGACAGTATATCCTGCCTATTACTTATACCTCTGAAACTAGCTAATATATGCTTTAGAATCTATCCGTTTTTTTATTATTTTTACATCCATCATTTATTAAATCATCAGCGAATACCAATGTCTATAAAATCACTTAATATCAAACAAATACAGCTAATTATAATATTTACTTTTGGTATTTTATTATATGCTAATACCTGGAGTTTTGATTTTGCTTCTGATGATATAATGATGATTACCGATAATAAGTTTACCAAGGGAGGTATTGAAGGTATTTATAAGATATTTTCTACTGATGCCTTTGCGGGTTTCCTTGGCGAAGGTAAAGAACTACTTTCTGGAGGTAGGTACCGACCACTATCACAACTAATATTCAATATAGAATATTCCATATTTGGATTATCTCCCACCCTTTGGCATATACAAAACACAATATTCTTTGCCATGGCAATGGTATTGGTATATCTTACTTTATTAAAACTATTTCATACAACAAATGTTCAATGGCATAGCTTAGCTTTTGTTGCTACAATAATAGCTACATCGCATCCATTAAATACAGAAGTGGTTGCCAATATCAAGAGTTTCGACTTAATACTATCTCTTATATTTAGTTTTCTGGCATTGCTATTTTCCCTGAAATACTATGATAATCAAAGATCAAAATATCTTTGGGTTGTATTTATCAGTTTGTTCTTAGGAACATTATCTAAGGAAACTAGTCTTACATTTTTAGGTATTATTCCATTGTCGTTACTCTTCTTTCGTTATTATCAAAAGAAAGAGTTTTTGAGTATTTTTGGTACATTATCCTTAAGCATAATTGCATATTTTGCACTCCGATTATCACTAATTGGCATGCCAAAATCGGTAGAAGTTACTGAATTACTTAACAACCCTTTTCTAGAAGCCAGCACAGGAGAAAAATACGCTACCATATTATATACATGGTGGCATTATCTAGAATTATACATATTTCCAAATAATTTGACCCACGATTATTATCCCTATACAATAGGATTAGTGAATTGGAATAACACTGTTGTAATCTCTTCATTAGCGATATTTATATCAATGACTATATGG
>QMPB01000008.1 GCA_003648395.1 Bacteroidota bacterium | reverse complement strand
ATAGAAATCATTAGAAAATACAGAAAAAGACCTACACCAAATGTTCATTTAAATGATATAGAATATAAGAAGATTGAAAAAGAATTAATAGAGATACAAGAAGAACTGGAGAGAATAGAGTGAACCTAGAAGAAGAATGTCTACTAATGTATGAAGCTGCAGAAAAGGCAGGGAAAATACAAATAATAAAGGCTGCCAGAGAAGATGGACATATCCTATATTCAGAATATGGAGAAGTAAAAGTAAAAGGTGAGCATATAACAATATACTACTTTAGAATGAAGCCACTATTTGAAGATCAGAATGGAAAGTTGGAAGAGAAACAGAAAACAAACTCTAGTGCACATAACTGCTTAACACTAATAGTGGACGAGGAAGATAAGGTAGTCAGGATAGGACCGACAATAGATAAGCTAATGAAAGTTAAGAGTTATGGTACAGGAAGCTATCTTTTAGAAAAAATTATTGCACTGGCCAAGAAAAGGTATAAAGAGTATGGGTTTATAGGAGTAAAGAATATTAGTACTGTGGATGAGGTAGACCCTGATAATAAGGCTAGAAGAGATGCGTTATATAAAAACTTTAATATTATATGTGCAACAAAAGTAAGTGAGCTAAATCAACATGCTCATAGGGAAATAATATTTAAAGAAGTTAATCTGTCACAACTACTATATGATCATAGAGATGAGGTTCAAGACTTAAAATACAAACTATCTCAAAAAGAAGACTGGATAGAGTCAAGTAAGCAAGACATGAGGGATATTAAACGATTTAGAAAATATTTGATAATATTGGTATTTGTTTTAATATTTGTGATAACTTTAGCAGAATTTTAAATATGCTGAGGCAGTCTAGGAAGCTTTAAAGGTAAAAGTAAATGAAGTGGGCTCAAATAACTCATAGGAAACATTTAGAAAGTGATATATTTCTTCCTTGTTATTATTGTCAGATAATTTCTCTGCTACTCTAGTGAGGACTTCTTTAAGTCTTGGAGTGGGATAGTTTTTAATAATATCTTCTTTGTTGGGTTCTTGGAGTGTTAGTTTGAAGGTTTCATTGTTAAACAGTAGGATAATCTTTAGCAAAGTAATGTCTTTATTTTAATGCTGTATAATCTCATTTTTTAATTCCTTTGTTGGTAAGCTTATATGCTTAAATATCTAGTTTTGGATATTTACTTCTAATATGTTCAGTAGAATCATCCCTTTTAAAAACATATTTTTTCCTTTTTATTAAAATTCGCAATTGAGATTCATTTTTTCAATGCCTAAATCTATTAATAGATTTTCAATGCTCTCAATATTAACACTATCTTCAAAATCACTATTGCCTAATTCCCTTAATAAATCACCAAAGAATGCTATTTTAGACCAAAATCTATTTTCCACTTCAAGTTTTGAGAATTCTTTTTCCACCTCATCTATTGAGAATTTTATGTAAATTTCTCCTAAAGAAACAATTGGATGGTCTTTGCCATCATTGTAATAACCTATAATTAATACGATATTGCCTTTGTCATTTCTTTTATAAACTGCATTATATTTGTCCATAGGCATTTTAGAATATTTTCTTTTAAATATTAGTCCGTTAACCTCTATAGGTGTATTAAAATCTCTTTGTGCCATCTCTGTATATCCTTTTTGTTAATTTTTTTAAATTTATCTCAAGTGCTTTTGGTTTCTTTTTTAATATATTTTAGCCTTCTGATATATTCTTAACGGAATCCTGAAGACATTTTAAGCCTAGTTCATCCATGAGATATACAGAACTAACAGCATTTTCTTTTTCTATCCATTTTTTCTCAGATTCTATAGCATCTTCATCTGACTTATATTCGCCCAAAAAAACAACATTAAGTAATTGTGTCAATATATAGTATTTCTTCATTTATTTGTCCTTTAGAGAGTTGGTGTCTAATGTAAGTATATTTTTACTCCATAACCATCTTTCTGAGTTTATTGGTGGTCTCGTAGAGGTAATAGTCAATATTATACTTGTAGCCAAAGCTATCATTATACTATTTATTGGTTCAACTTCTAATGTTGATATCATTAATAAAGATAAAAAACAAAATACATGAAAAATAACAGCAGTTGCTAATATTCCAAAGAAAGATAGTTTCCTATACTTTTTAGAAGATATGTGGCTTATTAGAGTAATTGTTAAAATATAATATTCCATTTATTTTCCTTTATTTTTATTCTTGTTCTAAGCTACCTCTATGAAATTAACTTACAATTAAAACATAATTTTTCTATGCCAAAATCATCTGCATTTACAAAGAATTCTTTGCCACACTCACAAGTTGCTCCTAACAACTCTTTAGAATAACGATGTTCTCTATTGTTTATGTTTTCAAGTGATTCTTTTGCTTGCATCATATCTCCTTTTTTAAATCTTGTTAGCCTATTAAGGCAAGTATGCTTATATTAGTAAATCAATATATCCCCACACGAATGTTCCTACCACTATATATATATGAGCGAAGGCTTTAAGGGTATGATACACTTTAGGCATCTTTCTTTTTGTTTCGCTTGGCTTGTTACCTATATTTACTGAGTTATTTTTCTCTGTCGTGTCTATCTGAAAAAGAGAATATTCTGTTATTACTCCAAATAAAACTAAGATAGCGCCTGACCGCTGAACAAATGTTCCATTGTCTGTAGCTGTATCCATAAAAAACGAAGCTATAAACCATATTAGTGATAACCCTAGTAGCACCCAATTTATTGCATATATATTCTTTTCTTTATTTAAAAATTCTTCCATTTTATTTCCTTTAATTTTTTATTTATTGCTCTGAAGCGACTAGTAATCGTGTACATTTATATATTCTCTTTTAATTAAGAAATTATTTCAGCGATTGTCTTTTTAGAATAGCAATCATACCAATAATTCAATAAAACCAATGAAGTGATATATTCATTATCCTCAATAAATAAATTAGTAGATTTGTCTACATCATATTCTTGCTCTTTGATATATGATAGTAAAAAGTCAGCATCATTATTGCCTTGCTTTTTAATATCTTTAAATACCTCATTCAACTCATCCTCTATATGTTTAGATGCAAACTCTTTTAAACGGTCATTGTAAGATGTATAAAAAGGAACTTCTCCTTTTTCAGGATCTAATTCTTGAAGAAACTTGCTAAATGTTAAAAGAGATAAGTCATTGCCCCATTCAATCTCAGTAAAACTATTCTGCAAGGCACTTTCCTCATTTAGTTCAGTCCTTACCCATTCTCTTTTAACCCTTGGCTTCATCGCAGCATCTTTTATAAAGTCAATAAGTAGCATCTTAAATTTACTAGAAGCAGACTCAAGCTTTTGCAAAAGCTGTATAGATATATTTTTAGAAACTTCTTCTTTTAAAGTCGGATATAGACTTTTAGTTATGTTACCTTTTTCAGTCCCAGTTTCCTTTCCAAAGTCAAGCAATATGTTTTTAAAAGGCGTACTGTGAGCAGATGGACCAATATCTAAGATAATAGTAAAGGCTTGTCTAATAAATGTTATCATCTCTACAGTAGAATGTATATCACTGTGGGGATTATTTGCAATATACTCCCCATCTTCAGTAGCAATAGTATCAGGAGGAGTATCAAAAAACTTATGAAGATACATACCATTAATTTTTAATGAAGTATCATTAATAAAAATAACTTCCATATAATCTACCACATTTCCATCAGACAATCTTCCTGTAGGTTTGTGAAAGTTTAACTCCACTCTGTATATCTCTGGTAACAGAACACGGAAGGCAAAAAACTTATTATTATCTTCTACTATAGTACCAAATATATTAAATATATTTCTCATTCATTCTCCTTAATTTTAGCCATACGAGGGCAAGTGATCTTGTGTTATATATTTGATGGCTCTGAAGGAAAATCAACTTCACCACTATTTATATATTCAGCAAATTTTGCAAAACTTTTCTTAAGTTCATCTATCTCTTGCTCTTGCACTATTGGTTTAAAATTCTCAACACATTCTCCCTCATCTATCTCTCCATCAAAATTAAATACTAAATCAATCTCTATATCAAAATCTTTATGATTAAGCTCTCCGCTCTCGCTTCTAAAGTTCTTATCACTTTGTACATCAATAAATTCATCATCATTAATTAATGAAAAGGCACTAATTCTAGTAACTTTAAATGGTATTTCAACAATACCACTAAATTCACATTCAAGACTAACATTATAATAGTTTCCTGTTTCTAAAAATTTCATTTTATCCTCTTTTTGAATAGTAAGTTGGCGTCTAAGACACAAGTTCTTTTTTACTATCTGACATATTAATAAAGTCATTATCTTGAATATTAATAAAAGAAATAACTTCACTATCAAAGTTTAGAGTAATAATATACTCAACATTATCAATAACTCTTCTACAAACAAATTGCTCACTCTCTTTTTTAATAGTTGTTTCTGTAGGTTCAGTATTAGAACTAGAAGTATTATTACTAGGAAGTGTTTCAAAGTTGCCATCTTTATTTATAGACACTTCAATAGATTCTTCATCTTTTTCTGGAAACAAATCAACACAGTAAATAGTATCATTAGATATTTTATAATATTTTGTTTTATTTACCCATTCAAAAGCAGGTGCAACATCATAATTATTAAACATCAAGTTGTTTGCTAACAAAAGTGTAAACACCTCTTTTGATACTTTAACTACACACCCATTTAATTTTTCTTTAGCTTTGATTGCCATTTTAAATCCTTTTATCTTTTAAATCTATATGTATAATGCCTGAACTTTTCTTATTTGTCAAGTATTTTACTAAATAACAACGATAATTTATAATATTTCTTCAAATATATTAGTAACTGTTGATAATTCTTCATCGTGGAAGCCTATCATCTCTTTTACTGCAATCAATCTATTGAATCCTAATATCTTTTGAATAGTGTTTAAAACTATTTGGCTACCCTTTTCTCTGTTGTTGTAAAGATATACAGCTAGTGATGTTCTAAGCATTTCTGAATCTGATTCTCTTCTTTTGATATTAGAGTGCAATAATAAGTTCTTAACTAATTGCTCTATGTATGAAACTTTTAATTGTTTATCTTTATTGTCAAGGTCATAAAATAAAAAATTGTCTTTATTGTATTCTTTAAGTTCAGCATATTTATTAAGCTGTCTAATAAAATGTTTTCTAGGCAAATAAAATACTTCTTGCTTTCCTATATGTTTTCTATTTTTCATATCTATATATAATTCATTACCTTTATACATAAATTCTCCATCATCAGCAGATAGTTTTAACTCCACTATCTCTTTAGGTTTTAATCCACAAAGTAAAATCAGTCTTACAATAATAATATCTCTAGCTTTAGTAATTTCATCTTTATATTCATAATCAGATAAACTGTTATTAAATTTTTTAAATTCTTCACTATCCATTGCATCACGAATTTTCTTTTTAGGTTTTTTTACTCTCATACCTTTATAAACAATATTAAAGTTATGCTTAGTAGAGTTCTCAATAAAGTTTAACAGCTCTATGGTTACATCAACTTCATTCTTTTTTGTATTATCTGTACCTGTAAGAGATTCTTTAAAATCATTCAATAGCCTATCATTTATATTTTTAATATCTGTTGTGTAGTCAATGGTAAAGTTATAGAACTTGATAGTTCCATATAATACTTTTTTAAGTGAAGCTAGTCCTTGATTGATTGGAACTGTTACATTAGTTGTAAGTTCATTAATATTCTTAGAGTTTGATATATTATCTTTGATTGTGATAATATCTTCTATGGTATTTTTAGTTGATTTATCAAATAGCTCACTAGCTTTGTAGTTAATATAATTAGCTACCCAATATAATAAATCTTCATTAATATTCTTGTTTGGATTAATTATCAAACATATTCCTTTTAAAAGTCTTTTGAGAATAATACCATATATTTAATTAAGTTAATATTATTTTACTATATTGTAACGATACTAAAATACAAACTATACAACATTACTGAGTCATAATTAATTAGCAAGGCTCGTATTGGTATTGTCTCTTGTATGTGCCATAATTCCCACCCACAAAGGATCTAATCTAGATAAATAATCATTTAAAATAAGAGCGAGAGAATCAGTAGTTACAATTTTGCCAAAATTAAGTGTTAATAGATTGGAAATATGAGCATAATTATTTACTATAAACTCTGTTAGAAGTGTTAAATTAATATGAGCTATAGAATTTTCTAAAATTTCTAATAATTCAATTTCTATAAAATTTACTATTGATAAAAATTCACGAGTATAAGTATTCTCTCTTCTCGTGCTGTACATAGCACACTCTAATTGAACTTTTTTAATTCTTGAATAAACATCATCAGAGATATTTTTGTAGTCATGAGAGAATAGCTCTTGTTTAGCATACAGTTCGTTGGCATCAAGAGCTTGATGAATGATTTTATTAGCAAGCGATTCAACTTCAATTCCATTATTACTATCTGCATGGTACTTTAATATTTCATACTTTTCAAAGCCATACTTTTGTGCAATTATATTTAATGCAGCAGCTTGTTTAATTTCTGGATTATTGATTCTATGTTCTTTAGCTTCGTTTTTAATATCAAGTAAAGTTTTTTTAATAGTCATAAGTGTTCCTTTGTTATAACATTTATTCCAATAGATAATTATTCTACACTTCTTTCACATATAGATACTATTGTAACAAACTACAAAGTAACCAATTTTTAATATACAGATTTGTTATATCCTAAAGGATTGAAAGAAACAGGTGAACTGTGGACCTATAAGAATTATAGCATAATATATTTATCATACCCATCTTATTAAATAAATATAAGTTTGCCACTATTTCTTATTTGTGTATCATAATATAGGAAATATTAACAACAAATGACTTTATGGTTAATCTATGAGCAACAAAAAAATAGAGTATCAGAAAATAGGATATATGATAGACAAAACAACTAATGCGATACATAATTATGTAATAAAAGAGTAAGGGTATAAAAACAAGTGTATCTCAAGATAAAAGAAAGATACCAAAAGGTACATTATTCAGTGTACATTAAGTCTGACTGAAGCTATTAAAAAGTACATTTTTTAGTGTACTTAATGTTTGGGGTGTTACTATTCTGTAAAACTTGATAAATATTTAAATTTGCAGTACTCTCTCATATATCAAATTTATATACAAAACAAGTGAATAGATATGCTTATAGTCCATCAAGAAGAGAATCTAACAAAGAGCTACTTTCTTTATTGACTTTCTTTCTTTTTATTAGTGAGCTTCCTTTAGCTGTATCTGCCACAACTCTTACTTTTTTAAAAACTCCATAATATTCCAAAATATTATCAATATCTTTTTTAAAGTCATGTTTCATACTAAAATATTTATTGTCAAGTATATAGATGTCTCCGACATCATATTTGGTTCGTTGCATTCTTCCAAGAGTTTGCATTAAACTAATTAACATCTCTTTGTTCATATTAAAATGCGAATATGATTTACTTTTCATTCTTTGATAAGCCCATCTCAAGGAAGTAAAAATTGGATAAGGAAAATTTAGTAAAAAAAGTTTTTCCATAGACTTCTCTTCTAGATTAATACCAGTATTGTAGTTTCTTGTAGCAAATAAGATTCCTCCAGTTCTTTTAAACTTTTCAATTTGTGCAAATGTATTAATACTCCTGCTAGAACAATGAGTTAATATATCTGGGTAATACTTGGAGAATAAATCAGATAGGTAAGTAGCTTCAGCATAGCCTCCACAAATAACAACTGAATTTTTATTTTCATAGTTATCGTAGATAAAATTAGCTACATATCTATAATACTTTACTTCTTTTATGTCTACAATAATTTTCCCTTGTTCATTATATATATTTTCTTTTTCTGGGATATCATCTGGAATAAAAATATTGATTTTTGTTTTATCAAAAGTCTTATCATATGCAAATACTTTATGTTCTTTACCTTTTTCATATAACCCAAGCCTAATATATCCATAATCTGCTTCTCTTCCAAATGGTACAGGTTGATATGAAACAGTAGCACTAAGTCCTGCAAACCTTTCTATCTTATTCCAAAACTTATATTTAAGAAGAACCTCAATATTAGAAGAACCTCTTTTTAGAGTAGGATATCCTTTAGATGGAGAATAATAAATAGAGAGCTTAGAATCAGCAATATTTAAACCACTTAATATAAGCCCTTTTTTTATGATAGCTAATGCATATAGAGATGGGTTTAAAATAATTGGTTCTATTTCTTTATTGCTCACGATCTTATTAAGCTGCTCTATAATTTTTACAGAATAGCTAGCATTCAAAATACTATTAATCTCTTTACTAAAAGACTCTACTAGATGTTTATCTGAAACTAACATACCTACGTGAGATAACGAACAGAATTTATTATGAGACTTTGCTATTTTAACTCTCAATGTTTTCATATATTGTATTAATGATGAGGTATTAGATAGTTCGCTAAGTCGTATTTCAAGTGATTTTAAACTTTTTCCTAATTCAAATGGAGAAAACTGTTCTTCTAATATAGCTTCAGCAACATCTATAATAGTATGAACTTCATCAAATAAGAAAACAGTATCGGAAAAGTCTAACTCATTATTTAAAACCTTAGATAATACATAAAAATAATTAGATATAACAATAGTTGCATCAAATCTTTCAATATTTTTCTTAGTATCTCTTTCTACAATAAGCTCATGAACTATATCTTTGTTGATAATATCTTTATAGACTATTATATTGTCAAAATCACTAAAGTATAATGTATCTAGGTCTTTCGCGTACATAACATAATTATCTAATGACTCCTTCTCTATATAATCACAAAGAGCAGTATAATTATCTTTGATATATTTTATAGATAAGTAATTATCTTTACCTATGGCAATAGATACATCATCACTATTAAAATCGAACACATCCTTAGTGATAGTATTATACATATCCTTGACCAAGCTATTGATAGGAACACAAATTATCACATTTTTAGCAATACCATCATTAATAATATCTACAGCAGATTTAGAAATTATATATGTTTTTCCCTCACCTGTAGGAACATTAAATAGTACCCTATTTTCAATATTATTAATAATATCTGTTTTAATTAATAATTGTTTAGGACGCAACATTTTCTACCTTTCTTGTTTAATATTTTTACAATTTAATACTCCGTACAACAAGAACTATTAATAGAAATTACATTGCTCTGTTGTAGTACCCCTACAATTTAATACTCCATACAACAATTGAGACTAAAAGGAAAGCAAGCGCCTTGTTGTAGTACCCCTACAATTTAATACTCCATACAACGCAATTTTTATAAAAGACTCCCAGTAGCATGTTGTAGTACCCCTACAATTTAATACTCCATACAACTATAACTTATAGCCTATCTTACTATATTAAGTTGTAGTACCCCTACAATTTAATACTCCATACAACTTTTGAGTTTAACACTCATTTAAACACTCCGTTGTAGTACCCCTACAATTTAATACTCCATACAACAAATAAAATTATTTTTTCTTAAGGATATCAGTCATTTTAACATTTTCACAAGAAATATCGACTAACCACTTCTTTGCAAGTTTAATTTGTGATTCGATCTCTTTAGAATAATCTCTATAAATATCGCTAGTCTTACTAGTAGACATATCTATTTTGGTAGACATTTTACTACCATCGTCAAAAAGAAAGCTGTACTCAAATGCACCAAAACCTCTAGACTTAGTAGAACCAAACTTTTTAGTAACAAATCTTTCTAGTGTCAAGATAAACATACCAATTTCTAAATCAGTCATTTTATCAGTAGCTTCCAAATAAGAATGGAATGAAGTACCAGAAATTACATACTCTCTTCCAAGGTAAGCTTGAAGCCCTACTTTGCTTGTCTTTTTATCTTTAGAAACAGAAGCTCTTTCATCACTTCTTGCTTTTTGACTATCACTTACAGATTCTCTCCATTCTATAACCTCATCTTCTGATAAGAAATTATTACTATTTTCTTTACCCTGTAATATGTCATCACCTTTAACAAAAGTTTCAGTAGAGATTAAAGGAGAATAGATATATTTAATCTCCTTAGTTGTAACATCTTTATTTTCGTTAAACATAAGAGAGGCTTCACCATCAGCATTAAAAATATAAGGCAATGCATTAGGAGTAGAAATCTTACCAGAAACAGCAAGTGAAGTTCCGAATATAGAAATAACTGGATTAAGTTCTCTTACTTTATTTTCAACTGCAAGAGGTTGAGCTTGATAGTCATTTCCTCCTCCTGCGTTCATAAGATTAAAGTCATGAGCATTAATAAGTTTTTTACCACAAGATAATCCTTTTTCAACAAGAGATTCAAGTACTAGTGCAGTCATCTCTCTTCTTAAAGAACCTCTTATTCCATTACCTGTCATCACAGGCACGCTAAGTATATGCTTAGAACCATCACTACAAGGCATTAAAGTACTTATTCTTTTAAGAAATATTTTACTCCCTTTAACTCCATTAATGTCACTGATATCACCTTTTTCTATTTGAGCAAATTGCCCTACATTTTTTCCTGTAAATTTTAACATTTTTTTCCTTTTTATTTTTTTATTTTTAAATACTCAAACATAACTAATAAGCGACAATAGATAACATCTTTCTGATATCACCTCCATATTTTTTATGAAACTCCATAATAATTTTAAAATTATCATTCTTATTTGCAGTTAACTTTTGACTAGGATAAAAACAATCCCTGTAGTTGCCACAAAGATGAGTTTTTGTAATCTCTTTATTGTTGCCAGTAATCATTTTAATCTCTTCCATGGCTCTTAATAAAGTATCACTATCAACATTAATAGTAGAGTTCCCATATTGCACAAAAAAGTAACCATTACTAATATTCACCTTTCCTTTGAAAGAAACATGCTGAGCATTAATAGTATCTTTTAGGTTAACAGAAAAAGGTACTTTATATAGAGATGGCTTAACTATGTAATCCTTTAGTCCTGTTCCTTCTTTTGATAATTTTCCTTGCAAGTAAGTCCATTTATTGGGTTCTACTAGAGAATATCCTATGGCTTTCATGTTTTCCAAACACCATAATCCCTCATCTGAAATAAAATTATCTCCTTTGATATATTGATAGTCTGCAAAAGATTTTCTAGTAGTATTTAGGTAGTTCTTGGAAGCAGAAATAACTCCACTTTTGCTAATTTCACCAGATAAAGCACAAGCAAACTTAGTATTGTCAGTAGTAGGAGTAAATAGAAGTGTCTTGCTTGCGTTTTTATCGTAAGCAAATGAATTATAATCAATTCTCTTATCTTGATTTTCATATAAAAATCTAACATTACTTATATGTTCGGCTGATTTAGTGGCAACATACTTCTTGCTTATTGAAGGTCTAACTAGTTCTTCTATTAATATGTTAGATGGCATATGGCAAGGAACTAAGTCTTCTTCTAGCCAATAAGGAGGCATACTTCTATAAAAAGCAACTGCTTTATTATCTGGAACATTAAAAATACTACAATCTAAGGGCTTAGAAACAATGCTCTTTTCAGCATTTAAGAAAAACCCTTTATCTTCATTTATTGTTTCTACTTTAAATCCACTAACTTTTCCAAAACCTAGGCTTTTCTTTTTGCCTATAAATTGAAGGCCAAAATCTAATAGGCTTTCAATCATATCTTTGTCACCTTTTATGTAAAAATAGATCTCACTTACCTCAACTGTTTCAAAATTAATAAGAGCAGCTTTAAATAATGAATTGTCTTTAACTTTCGCTTTTGTTATTTTTTCAATCTTTCTGTATTCCGTTTTTTTAACAATAGTATTAAAATCGAACAATACATCACTTTTCTTATCTATATACCAAACAGAACCACTAAAAGCACCATTTATTCTTTCAATAAATTTTACAGACTTATGCTCTTTATCAAAAGGTAGTATTTTTCCTTTAGATCTTAAAAAGTTATAGTAGATACTTAATAATATCCCATCAATAGTAGTATTTCTACTTATACTAACAGGAGAGGCAAGAGAAATTACAATCTTAAGATTTTCCACTATATAAGTCCTCTTTTTTGCATTTGCTTTAAGTTGGTAAGTTCTCCATAACCAAGACCAATTTTATACCCTAAATAATCAGGGAGCTTCATGTTACAAACTATAGTACCTCTAATAGCAGGATAATATTCATTATCTTTATACTTAATAACATGGTATTCTAAATCGTTCTTAAACATTATCATTAAATTATCGATAATGCTCTCATCTATCTCTTTTCCAAACCAATCTCTATGAGTTTTTATAATACTTTGAGTAATTGCATCAATAGCCAAAGTCTTAAGCTTCTTCATGTCAATATTATCGTTAGCACTTAATTCTCTAGACTTTGCATAGTCTTGGTTGCTAGAAGCTATAATAAGTGGAGAGTGTATTCTCTTTTCAGTAAAACCGTCTTCAAAATTAGTATATTTAAAATTATCATTTATTTTAATATTCTCTATTTCAAGTTTTATATTATCTTTCTTGAAAGAAAGTTTTCTATTTTCTTTAATTAAATCAATAAGTTCACTAAACATTTTCTTTGCTTGACTATCTTCTTTGTAACTTAAAATAGCAAAAGATTTTCTGTTAGGTAATTGATAAATAACTGGAGAAGATTCTCCTTTCTTGTGCCATGCAAAAAAGTCTTTAAGTTCTTTTTCTTTTTCTGGTATAATGCTGTTTATATAGTTTCTTATATCTCTTGGTAATAATCTACCACTACCAATTAAACCATTTTTAAAAATACAAATTAATTTCATAATACTCCTTAAATTACAAAATATTACACTTAATTATCTGAAACCAAGCTTAAACAAGTTTGGTACAAGATAAATATTAAAACAAGAAAAGTTAATAAGGAATTATTGCTTATATCTTCGAGTTGCTCTAAATTTCAGATAAGCAAATCTAGAAATATACTTTTGCTCAAGTAGTTGAGAAGATGAGTATAAATAAGTACTATCCCAATGTAAAGAAGAATCAGCTTTTAAGATGTTCCTTTCAAATGTACTTACATTAGATGCTAAAAATATTAGTAATAGAAAAAAACTTACTACAAAAGTGGCAATTCTAGTTATAAAAAAGAGCCAATGTTCTATATGATCTTCTTTATTATGCACAGAAAACAATACAAACAAAGAGGCACCACAAAGAAGAACAAACGGCATAAATCCAAGTAGTCCTATAAATCCTGTAATATCAGTTATTTCCAGAGTAAATATAATCAATAGCATAAATACAGTGATTACATGAGCAAATTCAACAACATTATTATAGATATAAGCAATAGTATTAATAAGCCAAAAAAATATAATTACAACATAATAATTACTATTAAATAATACATCACCATAATCTTTATTCTTAAATGTTTCAAAACTTTTAACAAGTAATAAAATAGCAGGAAGAAACGTAATAAAAAATACTACAAGCAGAGAGAGCTCTTTAGAGGGGGAAAACGATGCTAATAATTGCGCAACATAAACAGAAGTGATAAAACTTATGTATAATAATGATGGTAACATTATCAAGCTATTAGCTTTGATATGTTCTAGTAGTTTAGTGTTCATAAAAATATCCTTTATAATAGACTTCATCTGAATATATCTATTCTTTATCTGGAGAGGTACTTATAAATTCTAGCGCATTGCTCATTTTTTAGCCTTTTTTAATATTAAAATAATATCACATATATGTTTGTGTCGTAATTAATTACTGAGAGGTAACATATAACAAAAGAGTGTAGAGAAAAATATGGAACAATTCTATACTGGCACATGATGCTCTTGTCCATATGCATCATCATAATTCCAATAGGACCTATTTTCTATTATTACCAAATCAGCTATTATGTAGTAGATGCTACCATCTCCTTGAGTATCTTTGCATGGCAAAATCTTTTTATCTGCAAAGTACTCATCTATGGTATCTCTATTTAGTCCTGTTTTGTCTATAATATCTATCTTTATTCTGTCTTCAGGATAGTTGCCTTTTAGATTGCTTACTATATCTTTGATTGATTTATGAATATCCATGCGATTTGCTCCTAAAAATATTATAGATATTATACCATATTAATAAACCTGGTATTTATTTAATTAATTTACAATCAAATAGCTATGCGGATGAGGTACTAGGTTCAATAGCAAGTAAAAAATCAACAGCTTTAATATTCTCAATTTTAATCTTGTGAGTAATTTCATTGCCATCTTCATCTTCGGCAAGGGCAAAAATAAAAAAAGATGTTGAATCATTTATATCTTTTGGCTTAATACTAAAAGGAGTGTCATTTTTTATATCTCTTGGATTATCTTTTACAGTTTCTATGATGAGCATTATGATTCCTTTGTTTTATTGTGCTATATAATAAGAGTATAGCAAAAGATATCAGGATTATCAAGGAATGAGATTATTAGTTAAACAATAAATATTCTATTTTCTTTAGTATAATTAGTTATCATATATTAAAATAATAAAGGTATTAGTATGAAAATATTTATAGAAGTAGAATCAGAAGACAGTGCAGATTACATGATAGATGATTATAATCAAGATATTGAGAAAGAGCAAGACCAGTATAAAGAGAGAATATTGAACTCTAAAGTAAGCATCACTAGTGTAAAGGGAAAACCATCAACAATTCTTGTAGATAAAGAAGATAAGAAAATAGGATTAATATATCCGACAGAACTAATGGAGATTGGGGAGTTTATTGCATTAGTTAGACAATTTAAAGATGGAGAAGTTTTTGACATAACAAGTATGCGGTATGAAGTTCAAGACAGACTAATGAGAGTAGGAATAGGATTTGGTTTAGAAATCAATAGATAGTATTTAGATATTAAAAAACTATACAATATCAAACTATCTTAATACTATATCAATCTTTATTAAACATATCTAGTACTATTAATCTAGATATATTTAACAAATATATCGCAAATACTACTATAGCTAAAGCCATTCAAAGAATAATAGTAAACAATATCCCAATATCAATCTTTCTTAGATATGACAGCACTTTTATGCTTGAAACATGGTACTAATTTTATCAAAACGAGTACTATGGCATCTCAAAACTTTCCAGATATCTTCTATATTATTAACTTTAGCTTCTTCAAAATACATCTTATCATCTTCTTTGCAATCACGCAGAAACTCTGCTTTTACACTCTCAAAATGAGTAACAAGTATGGCTTTTAAAAATATAAAATCATTTTGTTCTATAGCTTCACTAATAATCTTCATATGTTTATCTACAAGTTCACCAAGACAATTTAAGTCTTGCTCTTTAGAATAGTTGAATGAAAACTGAATAAGTGACAATATATCTCTGGGGCAATTTTTAATAATTATTTCCTTTTCTATATAAATATCATCACTAACACCATTAGATATCTTAAAGTCAACAAAAGAAATTTCTGTATTCTTATTGCTTTCTAAATAACCTACATTAGCATCAATAAGAATAACATCATAAGACTTCATCTTGTAATTAAATTTGTCACTTAAATCAAAGTCATCAAAATTGTAATCATCTATATACATAATATTTCCTTTTTTATACAATGAGGCATATTATACCATCATTTAAAATCTTTAATACGAGAACTGCTAAAAATCAAACTCATATCCTAATACGGAAATATTAAGATCATATTTTAGCATATACTCTAATCTTGTTTTCAACTGCTCTTTAATTTCAACAAATACTTTACTCTTTTGAAGAGGAAAATCAAATCATTTTTATAAATAGTAATCTAGACCAAGTAACTACAGAAGCAGACTTTGTAAAAGCAGATAAAGAAAAGACATATCCAATTATTGGATACTCGTCTAAAAAATAGACACACTTTTAAAAAGCCTAAAAGATTATTTTAAACTCCTAATACAATTATATAAATCAGCTTGAGTTTGAGGCTTTTCATTTACAGAAATATACATAAAAATAAATAAATCCAGACATTGCTCACAATTATCTTTAGTAATATTTCTTTCAAGCCCATGAGCAACAGCATTTCTAAAGTCATAAAGTTCCGTAAAATTATTATAAATAAAATCTCTTACAGGGTGTGCTACAGTAGTTGGAACTCCTGAAAGATAATAGTTTAATAGCAAAGAAACCTTACTTCCAAATGATAAGTGAAGAATATCAAGTTCACTAAAAAATTTACCTCTTATAGCTTCAATACTTAGAGTAACAAGGTTATCAAAAGCACTAAACAGTAGTAAAAATGATAGGTCATATCTTTCCTCTGACAATAAGCTTCTCCCATCAATCAGAAGTTTGCCCCAGTAATTGGAATTGCTTGCATTATGAACAGTAGCACCAAAACAAACATAATATTTATAATCTACAAGTGGAGAAAAATCATTCACTTCACCAGTAAATTTAAAGTTCATAGTAACTTGTTTTCTATAATTATCAAATGATACATCTTCTACGGAGAGTTCTACTTCAATACCATCATTAAAGGTATTTCTAAGAACACCGTAGAGGTTATCATCAAGTAGAGCAGAAAAGTCGGGATGGCTAAACAAACAAGTATTATCATCATCGACAACATATAAACCATGCTCAAGAGCATAAGAGTCAATACTAACAATAGTATCAAGTGTTTGAGGATAAGGTTCAACAATAATACTTGCAGTATTGCGTTCTCTTCCATCATTAGTATGATTAGTATCAAGAGAACACTCGATAACAACAGTCTCTTTTTTGAATAAAGAAAGATGTACAAAGAATAGAGAATATAAATCATTACTCTTTTTAAATACATTAAGGTTTCTAGTAAAACTCATAAATTACTCCAGTTGTTAATTTTCAAACATTTTAATTTTAGCAGTAAATACCAAATACTTAAATCTAGGCACATACTTATCTTCATGAAGAATAGAGGCACTATTAATAAAATGGTCATCTTCATATAAAAGTATATAGTTATAGTCCTGAAGGATTGATTGTTCAGTCTTATTGATAGGCATAGATAAAAAGAAAAGTAAATACATAAAACTCACTAAGAATGCTATAAGAACACCGACATAGAGAATAAGTTCAAAAAATGGAGAAAGAGAAGGGTTTTTCTTTTCTTGCAATACATTAAAAAAAACAATTAAAGATAAAACAATAAGTAAGAGAAAATAAAAGAAATTGGAAATATTAAAAAAATGAGTAATGTCATTAAGTTCTGGAACAGAAATAAGTAATAAAAAAACCAATGTCCAGGAATGAGCATTACGAGCAATAGAAGAAATGAAAGAATCAAGTCGAGTAAAAAAAGAAAAAACATAAGGAATTAAGAGACAACGCAATTGCCTTAAATGATAATTAGAATTAAAGAATACATCACGAGAGTCTTTTGAATAAAAAGTATCATTACTATTACTAAGAACAATAAGGGAAGGCAAAAGCATAATCAAGATATTAATTATTGGCTTTAAAGGATCATAAAAGTTAGGTAAATATTGCTGTACATTTAACGAGAAGAAGAGAAAGATACTAATAAAAAGTAGTGATATGGCAAGAATAATGCTATTGGATTTTATGTGGTCTATTAAGCTATTAATAAAAGTATTATAATTAATGTTTTTCATTCTGCATATCCTTATATAAAAGTGTATTAAAAAAATAATAGCAAAAAAACACTGTAAAAGCACTGTATATTTAAGCAGAATAAAAAAGGTGGTGCATAGGGTTTAAAGGAGTAGAAGATGAGGTAATGAGCAATTTAAGATAAATACAATCAATAAAAGCGATAAATCAATATAAATACTTCTAATTTATCGCTATATAGCGAACTAATAGAAAACTTATGTTATAATTTATATAATAAAAGGATTAATTGATGACAGCTCCAAAGATTTCTACATATATAAGTCAATGTGCGCAAACAATCAATAGTTGGAAACAGAAAAATCCCAATCTTCATAAAATGGTGAAACTAGGAAGTATCGCTTTTGAGCATGATGTAAGTGAAAAAGAATTAATAGTGTTAATGGAGGCCTATAAAGTATTAGAAGGGCCAGATTTTGCACAAAACATAAAAGTACTTGCAAAAACAGCAAAGATACTTTCAAAGGATTAATATGTCAATAGCAATGAGTATTAAGAATACGGAGTTAAAAGAAATTAAAGATGGAAAGATGACTCAAATAAAAAGACCTTTAAGTAAGTTCTACAAGAATATGTTCCTGGAACCAGTACTTGATGAAAATGAAGAGTTGATATGGATACCAAAAAAAGATACAGAATTAGTAGCATTTTCAAAAACTCTTAAAAATAAAACTCCAGTAGGAATAAAAAATATAACAAAAACAGAAGACACAATAACAGTGCATTTTGAAGAGAGCAAAAAAATAAGGATTTTTGGAGGTAGCTATGCAAATGAAAATACTTTAGTAGAGGATAATTATCAAGATAATCAAATAAAAGGATTAATAGAGATGGTGCAAAACAGTAGGAATATTGAATGAGTGGCTTTGTAAATATTAAAGATGTAAAGAGTTTGAAAGAGCAAAAAAATTAACTGTATAAGTATTAATATACCATCTCTTAAAATATAGTGTTAATATTATGTGTTTTATAAAAGAGATGATAAAGAAGCAATTAAGTGTTAAGCAAAAAAAAAGGGCGGTAATAGCCATAAGAAGATAGAGGAAGTTAATAAAAGAGGTATTTAAGAGGTGGGAACTTTACTAAGAAGTAACTTATTTTTATCAGAATACTCGATAAAGTACATTGTTGTATTTTTATAGCAATATTTTAAAGATTCTAAAGCCAAATTAACAACATTTTTGAACATTTTATTTAGTAGGGGTTCATCTGCATTAACAATGGTGTTAATATTTACTATGCTGAATATATATTTCTTGAATGCTATTTCTTTAATGTTCTGCTCTAACTTTCTTTTGTTTCTGTATCTCTTGATAGTAGGGATGCTCATATTACTTTCATTAGAGATATTATTATTAGTAAATTTACTTTTGCTTTTATAAATATTACAATAACCATCTACTAATTTAGAAATAGAATTGGTTATGATCTTTGCAGTAGAGAGTACCTGCCCTACTTTTTGTCTTTCAAAACTAACCTTACCATTTTTTATTCTATAGTTATGAATCTCATTAAGACTTAAAGATTTAAAATACTCACCTTTTTTATGAATATATCTATCTTTGATATCAGTTCCTTTAGGATTGTATTTATATTTAGATAAAGATTTTGCAATATTAAGTATCTCACTTTCTGGAAGCTGTTTATTGTTAATAGTTCTTAGAGTATCTTCAATCTCATATCTTTTAATGATTCCATTGTGAAGCATACCTAGAGTTTTATGAAATAAATAGTTATTACGATTACCTGGAACAAAACCAGTCTTATCGATATTTTCCCAGTTAGAAACAGAATTGATTCTTTTATTTTCATCACTTTTAATAATAAGTGAACCATCAATACTTTCTGATACTTGTGTAAGCGCAAACAATTGACTTATCTTTTTGTGTAAACTATCTATATCGAAAGTATTAGTATTGACAATAGAGTGGTGAGTCAAAGGATTTCTCCAATAGCCTCTAACTCTATAGCTCCCTGCAATATCTCCATTAAGTAAGTTGGTAAGCATCACTTTAGTGAATACCAACTGCTGATGCTTACTAGCATCATTACTGAATACAGGTGAAGATAAAATAAATCCAACATGAAATCCTTTAGAAGTTTTAGATATCCATGATGGTTCTAGCTTGAGAGTATTAATTGTATTTTTATTAAAGTCTTCTAGTGTTTCATAGTTATGATCAACATCAATAATTACAAAAGAAGTAGCAGCTTTATTTCCATACTTAATAAAGTTATGATGAAGAGCTTCGTTAGTATCTTTAGGTTTTACATAATATTCTAATTCAGACTTGTGATTACATGCTTGCGTTTTAGTAGAATATAATTTGTCTTTCATAATAGTATGAAATTTAATTAAATGCTTTTGATTCTTACTGTATGAGAGTAAATTATCGTATAAAGTATTATGCTCTTGAGGAGCATGTGTTAAATTACCTACCACATGGGCAGGTATCTAAGTATTTTAATCATTACTATCCGTTAGATACAACAAATAATCCACTTAGAACTTACCACGGTTTTAGGAGAGAATGAATGTTATATAGTTTTTTTGTTAATTAAATATATTATAATCAAATTATGATAAAAGATATCAAGAAATTAAAAAAGTATGAGTAGTGAGAAAAATGAGAAAGTAGTAGAAATTAAAAAAGGCTAGTAAAAACTAGCCTTTACGAAACATCTCCCCAAGGCCCGTGGTAAGCCATAAAACATATCTCTTATGCCGTAATTATACTTACTTTAAATAAAAGAATGCTTAATATGTATAGAAATTTGAGAAAATAGAGAAAATTAGTATTTTATAATTTCTCAAACTATTGAGCTCCCTTTTGTTTATCGCTATGTATAACTTTCCATTTTTTCTTAGTTTCTTTCTCCATTGGAATATTTGAGCCTAACATGCTCTCAATAATTGAGGTAAGACTTTTAATTATTGAGTTAGTATCAAGAGGAGTAGAAGTGCTACTACTAGATGACATATTGCTGATTAATGAATTAACAGTATTTTTATTATGTTCCAATTCTGCTTGAAGAGTTTCTATAAGAGTATCATTATTGATAGAAGTGTCTGAAGGTTCTTTCAATTGTTCAGTAATTATAAATTTCTTATTATTAATTATGGCAATATCTAATTCTTTTTTATCTATTTTTTTATAAACAGTGCTCAGTGGAATATTGAATTCTACAGCATAATCTGATACTGGTAATAAGTTTAATAACTGCTTCATAATATACCTAAATAACCTTTCTATAAATTTTCTATATTTTCTCAAAATCAATTTTAGCAGAAAAAAGCATAAGAAACAATTAAAAGAGCAGGATACAACTGGTGTGTAATAAAAAAAGAGTTAAGAAAAATAAGAAATTTAGAAATTTTTTATACAGTGTGTATAATTTACACACTGTATGGAGTTAAATGATAATTGTTAGATTAGGCCAAGCTTAGAGCAAGAAAATTTATAATCTTTAATTTTGGCAGCTTTAGGATTGCTGATAGGTACATTTTTAAAGTAATAACATTCACTTTTACCATTAGGAACATAAATAAACTTCCAGAAAGCAGAAGGAACAGATATTTTATTCTTTCCAATCTTGACACTACTGTTATAAATAACCCCATTTAAAACAGAAACTTCACCATGCTTCTTAGCAAGAGCTCTACTTCTCTTTTCAACACGAGCATACGGCTCCTGATTTATGCTAGAATGCTGAGGGATTATATTCGACATCACGTACGTTTGCTTAAGAACCTGCTTATTATAGTCAAAGGCAGCATCCCACACCAAATGACCCCTATCCATCGAATACTTATTTCTAGTATAGTCACTATGAGTACTTCTGGTATGCTTGCTCAAGGTTTTGTCATTAAAAAATTTAGGACGATTTTTAATGTTTAACTTATTAACAGTATTGGCATAGAGTTTATACCCAACAAAGTCAGCACCTTTTTTAGAAAGGTTATAACAAATACGGAAAAGTTCTTTTCCTTGAGAGTCTTTCTTTACAATTAATTTTCCACAGCTCTCGTTGATCACGTCACTAATTTCAAAACCATGCATAGTTAATGTAGACAAAATTAAGAAGATTAAAATTTTACTTCTTTTCATAAATATTCCTTTGTGTTTGTTTTAGTATTAATAAATAAATGATAAAAATGAAATAATCCAATAGTACCTATGTACCTAGAAATATACAATTATCTATACAGGTAGTTTACAATACATTAGATAAAAAGAAAACATAAAAGTAACATAATATTAATATTGTGAAATGGGGATTATGAAAAATGTTAGATATAATAAGACATAAGAAGCAAAAGGCAAAAAAGTGGAACAAATTAAAAAAGTTACTAAAATAACAATACAAAAAAGAATCAGACTAAATATTGAGAATTACTTTCTGGATGCATACGCATTAAAGAAATACAAGAAGCCTTATGAGGATTGTGTTGATAATGGAAGAAATAAAGTATTGGATGATATAAACAAGTTGACAAAAGATATGGATGTAACAAAGATTGGAGAAGTGAGACTTTTAATAATAAGTGAGCTGCTAGGTGGAGAGAGTAAAAAGAAAATACGGAGTAAATATATAATTTAATAAAGAACCGCCCTACTCTATCTTAAGCAAAATGAATTTATAGAATAATTTTTATTTAGATATAATAAATGTAATATTTTTTACTAGCACTTGTTAGTTATAATTCTTTTTATAGCTACTTTTGTTCATGTTAGAGAAAATAGATTTTAATCTATATTCTTTTGGTTAATTATAATATTGTTACTCTTCCTTAAAACAACTCCTTACTTATTAGTAAAATTATAATTTATTATATTTAGACAAATAAGAGCGAGAATGTATATGGAAGTAAGATATTATGTTTGACTCTACTTATTGTATAACTACGAGAAGTTTAATTTGTTACGACAAATTTAAAGTCACTTAAATTTTAGGTGACTTTTTAATATGATATGAACCTATAGGCTATTAAGATAGAGCTCATTGTTTCCCCACCCTATTTCCTCAATTTCTTTTTTAGTAAGTTTTATACCTTTGTAGCTTTGATTGTGAATCGCATTATGACAATTACATGAACCTACAGCTACGAGAGTCCTATCATCTTTGTTTGCAGTCCCATATCTCGAATGATGAGGCGTAGTCATATTGTAATTATTCCTACAAATTTGGCATATTCCAATACTCATAATAAATGTCTGTCTCTTTAAGTATTCTTTTTCTGAAAAGCGAACAATAATACTTCTGTCGTGTAAATCTTTTTCTGAATTTTTTTCTTTTTTCTTTGATGTAGAACTTCTCTGTCTTTTTGGAGAACTACTAAGTTGTTGCTCTTTTGTAATGGGATTAATGTTTTTTGAGACTAAGGTATCTTTTGTAGTTATTTTTTGAAAACCTTTTTTGAGGCTTGCAATTGATGATGCAGAACTAGGAGTTTTTTTAACAACTCCAAAGGTTCTTTCTTTTTTCACCCTATTCTTAGATAATTGTTCTTTTTTAGAAATAGAATTGTTACTCATCTCTTTTTACTATCCAGTTCCAGATACCATTACAATTAATCAAAAGAAAGATCATATTCATAGTAACAAGTGCCATATCATCAGAAAGATATCCAATATAACACCACGATAGAGATGAGATAGTAAAGAAGATATACCCATACTTAGAATATTTTGTTTTTTGAGAAAGTAAAACAGCTCCTATTATTCCAAATAGAGTTCCTAAAAGCCACTTTATAATAAAAATCATTTCCATAATTTATCCTTGTGTTCCCATAGTTTTTAGAATTTTATCTTCTATTTCAAGTGCTATTTCAGGGTTATCAATTAAAAATTCTTTTGACTTCTCTTTACCTTGTCCGATTTTACTGTCGTTGTAACTAAACCAAGCTCCAGACTTGTTAATGATATCCATTCTAACACCATAATCAATAAGTTCGCCCATTTTAGAGATTCCCTTACCAAACATAATATCAAACTCAACTACTTTAAATGGAGGTGCTACTTTATTTTTAACAACTTTTACTTTAGTTCTATTACCAATAATCTCTTCTGCTTGTTTAAGTGAAGCAATTCTTCTAATATCTAATCTAACTGAACTATAGAATTTTAAAGCATTTCCACCAGTTGTAGTTTCTGGACTTCCATAACCTGTCATACCAATTTTCATTCTAATTTGATTGATAAATATAACTGTTGTATTTGTTTTATGTAAAATACCAGTGATTTTT
>QMPB01000007.1 GCA_003648395.1 Bacteroidota bacterium | reverse complement strand
TCAAGTATATTTAGTATTGGATACCTATTTCAAAATACTAGCTTCATACTGAGCAGCATTCTCTTTATCAGCTTAATAAAACATCTTATTAACGAAAAAGTGTTTGCTTTTGAAATCCCTAAAATTCACCCAAAGTACTTATTGCTAGTGGCTATATTCGTTATTCCATTATTATTTTTTCCTGCTACAATTGCTCTTAATAAAATTCCTCCAGGGCGAGTTTTCAATTATGTACAGCTATACCTTATTATAATGTGGCTAATCGGCATTTTATTTTTTGTAAACTATTATCTAGAAAAATACTCTTTTAAAATACCATATATATATAATATCATTATTGCGAGCTTTGTCGTTTTATCTTTATTTAGTGGAGTATTTGTAGTCGATAAATACAAATTCTCAAAAGGAGAAAAGGGTGCTATATTTTTAAATGGCAACATTCTAAATGCCTATTATGTACTTATTAATGAGGCTAGTGGTTTTGATAAGGCTATGACTAATAAGAAAGCCTTTTTCGTAAAAACAAAGAGCCAGAATAAAAAAGTAGTTCATATAAAACCATTAGATCCCCATCCAAAGTTATTATTACTTGTGGACTGGAATGACAAACAGTACCAAAATAAATGGGTTACTAGCTGGGAGTCTAAATACTATAATATAGATTCAATTTTTATAGAAGAACTAGATAATGTGAATTGATAAGTAATAACCATATTACATTTTTTATTTCTAAGAAATTAATAGTTTTTTTTACCAAAACCACTATAAATACTTCATTATTGTTTATCTTTGATGATTATGAAATTAACAATAAAAACTACATATTATGAGCAAATCAATTAAAGGAACACAAACCGAGCAGAATCTTCTAAAATCATTTGCTGGTGAAAGTCAAGCACGTACTAGATACGAATTCTTTTCAAAAGCAGCTAAGAAAGAGGGTTATGAGCAAATCTCTAGAATTTTTCAAGAAACTGCTGACCAAGAGAAACAACATGCAAAGAGATTTTTCAGCTTCCTTGAAGGTGGTGGATTAGAAATTACTGCAACTTATCCTGCAGGTATAATTGGCACTACAAAAGAAAACCTTGAGGCTGCTGCTGCTGGCGAAAATGAAGAATGGACAGAATTATATCCTGAATTTGCAAAAGTTGCAATGGAAGAAGGCTTCCCTAAAGTTGCTACAGCATTCAAAATGATTGCTCTTGTAGAGGCAGAGCATGAGAGAATATACTTGAAACTTCTTCAAAATATTTCTGAGGATAAGGTGTTTATTAAAGATGGTAAAGTTTGGTGGAAATGCATCAACTGTGGCTATGTTTATCAAAGCGAAAAAGCTCTTGAAAAATGCCCAGCATGTTTACACCCAAAAGCTTATATGCAAATTCGTGAAGAAAATATCTAATATTAGTTGGCATTCTTCTCCCGATAGCTATCGGGATGGCAGTCTTCAGTATTCAGTAGAAGGTCGGCAGTTGGATTATTAGACTATTTTACTAAAATAAAAAGCTTTTCAGTTTATTCTCTATATTGAGAAAAACTGAAAAGCTTTTTTTTGTTGTTGAATTATTGATTTTTGAAATCCTCTCTCCTTGTCCTTTTTCCTTGTCCTTTTTCCTTAAATCAATCCATCAATAAGACTATCGTCAGCTAAATTAGGCAGAGTAACTTTAAGATCGGAGTTAGCAGCCATTGCTCGCTTAATGGCAAATACAGCACCTTCGTTACGCGCCCATGAGCGACGAGAGATTCCATTATTCACATCCCAAAATAGCATATTCTTAAGTCTGCGTTCAGCATCAGGAGTTCCATCGAGCAACATTCCAAAACCACCATTAACAACCTCGCCCCATCCAACTCCGCCACCATTGTGAATACTTACCCAGGTAGCACCTCGGAAGCTATCACCAATAACATTTTGAATAGCCATATCCGCTGTGAAACTAGATCCATCATATATATTTGATGTTTCACGGAAAGGAGAATCTGTTCCTGAAACATCATGATGATCGCGACCAAGCACAACAGGCGCTTTTAGCTTACCTTCTTTTATTGCGTTATTAAATGCTGTAGCAATTTTAATTCTACCATCAGCATCAGCATATAAAATTCTTGCTTGAGAACCAACAACTAATTTATTAGCTTTTGCTCCCTTTATCCACTCAATATTATCACGCATTTGCTGCGAAATTTCTATTGGCGAATTCTTAGCCATTTCCTCAAGAACATCCATTGCTATTTTGTCTGTTAAGTCCAAATCAGCAGGATCGCTAGAAGTACAAACCCAACGAAATGGTCCAAAACCATAATCAAAACACATTGGACCCATTATATCTTGTACGTATGATTGATACCTAAAACCACCTTTATCATTCAATATATTAGCATAAGCACGGGAAGCCTCTAATAAAAACGCATTACCATAATCAAAGAAATACATTCCCTTGGCAGTAAGAGCATTTATTGCATTTACATGACGATTTAAAGTTTTCTGAACCTCCATTTTAAACTGCTTTGGATTATCAGTCATCATCTTATTAGATTCTTCATAACTCATATCCACAGGATAATATCCACCAGCCCAAGGGTTATGAAGCGAAGTTTGGTCAGAACCAAGTTCTACATACATATCTACCTCAACAAATTTTTCCCATAAATCAACAATATTACCAACATAAGCCAAGCTAACAACTTCCTTATCAGCCTTAGCCTTACGAATTCTATTCATCATAATATCAAGGTCGTAATGTAACTCATCAACCCAACCTTGTTCATGACGCTTTTTAGCAGCAGTTTCATTAATCTCGGCAATAATACCAATAGCTCCAGCAATTACAGCAGCTTTTGGCTGAGCACCAGACATTCCTCCTAAACCAGAAGTAACAAATAACTTTCCTGCAAGGCTGTCATTTTCGTCTTTTTGAATCATACGACCAGCATTAAGTACAGTAATAGTAGTACCGTGTACAATACCTTGAGGACCAATATACATAAAAGAGCCAGCAGTCATCTGCCCATATTGTGAAACACCCAATGCATTAAACTTCTCCCAATCATCTGGTTTAGAATAATTAGGGATAGTCATACCATTGGTAACAACAACACGTGGAGCATCTTTATGCGAAGGAAATAATCCCATAGGATGACCAGAATACATAGCAAGAGTCTGCTCTTCAGTCATTTCTGACAAATACTGCATTGTAAGGCGATATTGTGCCCAGTTCTGAAATACAGCACCATTTCCACCATAGGTGATTAGCTCATGAGGGTGCTGAGCAATAGCATAATCAAGATTATTGCTAACCATTAACATAATAGCAGCTGCTTGTTTCGATTTATGAGGAAAATCGTTAATACTACGAGCAGTAATTTCGTATTTAGGACGCAAGCGATACATATATATGCGACCATACCTTGCTAATTCCTCAGCAAATTCGGGAGCAAGCTCAGCATGATGCTTAGTATCAAAATAACGAAGTGCATTACGTAATGCTAATTTTTTTTCATCAGCATTAAGTATATCTTTTCTTATTGGTGCATGACTTACAGTTGTGTCAATCTCTACTTTTGGAGGCAATACATCAGGAATACCTTGGCGAATGTCCTCTTGGAATTGTTCTAATGTCATAACTTTATATATTTAGTAATACTAAATTTTTAGTTGGTATTGTTATTTTCTAATTATTAAAGAGTTTTAAATAAATGTAATCGGTTATCAGTAAATCAGTAATCTGTAACAATCGGATTACCTTCAAATTAATATTTACTGACACACTGTTTACTGTTCACAGACATATATAGAGTTTAACTATTTCAAAACAATTACATAATAAACTCTCTCAAAATCTGTAGAACCAATATCTTTAACTTTCTTAATTAATTCAATTTTGTATTCTGCTCAAAATCTAAATCAAACTTTCCCTCTGGTAAATCTAACTCTACATTTTGAATAAACTCTATACTCTTTTCTATCTCAGGATGCATAAACTTATCTACCTCCACAAAATCAACTACTTTACGATATTGAGCAACAAACTCCTCAATAACTGGTGATGATTTTTTTGGTCTGCGAAATTCTAATGCTTGAGCTGCATTCATAAGCTCAATGGCTAGAATACTTTCCACATTCTTAAGGATTTTATACGTTTTGGTAGCAGCATTTGCTCCCATACTAACATGATCCTCTTGCCCTTGCGAGCTCTCTATAGAATCTACTGAAGCAGGAGATGCATATTGTTTATTTAAACTTACCAAAGACGCTGCTGAGTATTGAGGAATCATAAATCCACTATTCAGTCCTGGTGTAGCCACAAGGAATGAAGGCAAATTACGAATACCTTTTATTAGTTGATAAGTTCTTCTTTCAGAAATATTTCCTATTTCGGCTAAAGCAATAGCCAAAGCATCAAGTGCTAAAGCTAAAGGCTGTCCGTGAAAATTTCCTGCTGAGATAATTAAATCTTCATCAGGAAAAATTGTTGGATTATCAGTAACAGCATTAATCTCATTCTCGAAAACACCTTCTATATGAGTAAAAGAATCCTTTGAAGCACCATGTACTTGTGGCATACAACGGAACGAATATGGATCCTGAACGTGTTCTTTATGCTGAACTATAAGTTCAGAATCTTTCAATAAACTACGGATGCGAGCAGCAGTAGCTATTTGACCTTTGTGATGACGAACTTGATGTACAGCATCATGGAAAGGCTCAATTCTACCATCAAAAGCATCAAGTGAAAGCGATCCAATAAGGTCTGCTAAAACTGATATTTTATTGGCTTTCATAATCATATAAGTTCCATAAGAACTCATAAATTGAGTACCATTCAATAATGCCAATCCCTCTTTAGATTGCATTTTGATAGGTTTCCAATTTAGCTCAGACATAATATCTGCAGTTTGAACTTTATTGCCCTTATAATTTACTTCTCCCATACCAATAAGAGGAAGGCTCATATGTGCCAATGGAGACAAATCACCAGAAGCGCCAAGGCTACCACCTTGATATACTACAGGAAGCACATTATTATTGAACATAGAAATCAAACGCTCAACAGTATCTAACTGCACACCAGAGTGACCATACGACAATGATTGTGCTTTAAGTAAAAGCATAATTTTTACTATAATTTGTGGAACTTCATCACCTACTCCACAAGCATGCGACATCATAAGATTCTCCTGAAGAGCACTTAAATCATCATTGCCAATAGAGATATTATATAAAGAACCAAAACCCGTATTTATACCATAAATAGGAGTTTCTTGAGTCTTCATTTTATCATCAAGATATGTTCTACATTTCTGAATTCGTGCCTTAGCATCCTCTGAAAGTGCTAAGATCATATTTTCGTTAAGTATTTTTGCAATCATTACGAAGTCAAACTCCTGATTGCTAATATAATGTGTTGCCATATTGTTATATTTTGGATTATCCTGCGAAGATAGTAAAATGGGTTTATAATAGCTATTGTAATTTATTAAAAAATGTTGGAAGAAATGTCAAGTTATTATTGATTTGGGGATTCGTTTATTTGTTTATTCGGAAGCCACATCTGAAATCTAATACCATTAATCTAAATATCAAATTCTAAAATCCTTTTTTCCTTATTCCTTTTCCTTAATTAATTTAATATATTTGCAGTATCAAATTTTAAAACAAAACAATAATGTTAGTAATAGGTATAGCAGGTGGCTCAGGTTCTGGAAAAACAACCGTTGTAAATGAGATAATTAAAAGGTTACCAAAGGATTCAGTAGCTGTTATTTCTCAAGATTCATACTATTTTGATAATAAGCATTTATCAAAAGAAGAGAAAAAAGAAATTAATTTTGACCATCCAAATAGTATAGAGTGGAGCTTACTAATAAATGATTTAGATAGTATAAAAGAAGGCAATGCAATTGACATTCCTATCTATTCTTATATAACTTGTGGAAGAGCAAATGAAACTACTGTTATAAAACCAAAGAAAGTAATTATTGTTGAAGGAATATTAGTACTTACAAATGCTGAACTTAGAAAAAGACTAGATATTATTGTTTATGTAGATGCAGATGGTGATGATAGGCTTATGAGAATAATAAAACGCGATATGCAGGAACGAGGTAGGTCTCTAGATCAAGCTCTTAACCATTACGATAATTTTGTAAAGAAAATGCACCTACAATTTATTGAGCCAACCAAAAGATATGCAAACATTATTATTCCGCAAGGAGGACGAAACTTAATTGGAATAGATATACTGTCGCATAAAATAAAAGCAAGTATTTAAATAATTGCTAAAAAGATTCATTATAAAATAATATGAGTGAGAATAATATAGATACAATATGTGCACCAGCCACGGGAAATGGTGGAGCAATAAATATTATAAGAATTTCAGGCCCGGAGTCTATTCGTATAGCGGATTCATTTTTTGAAGCAAAGAAAAAAGGTTTAAAATTATCAGAAGCTGAAAGTCACACTATTCATTTTGGTGATATTATTCTTGATAATGAAGTACTTGACGAGGTTCTTATCTCTATATTCTCAGGGAAAAAATCATATACTGGTGAGCCAAGCATAGAGATAAGCCTACATGCATCGCCATATATTCTCAATAAAACTTTGGAATTAATAATAAGCAAAGGCGCAAGAATGGCTGAACCTGGAGAGTTTTCCATGCGAGCATTCTTAAATGGGAAATTAGACCTTGCCCAAGCCGAAGCTGTTGGAGATATTATTGCTTCGGCATCAAAATCGGCCCATAATACTGCTATGCGACAATTAAAAGGTCAATTTAGTAATAAATTGATGGATTTGCGTCAGCAATTAATGGATTTTGCTTCGCTTATTGAATTAGAATTAGACTTTGCGGAAGAAGAAGTTGAATTTGCTGATAGAAATAAATTCAAAGAGTTAGTGCATAAAATAAATACTGAAGTTAGCTCATTAATAAAGTCTTTTAAAATAGGAAATGTATTAAAAGAGGGAATTCCTGTGGCAATAATTGGAAAACCTAATGCAGGAAAATCAACACTTCTAAACACCCTTTTACAAGAAGACAAAGCCATAATATCGGAAATAGAAGGTACTACTCGTGATGTGATTGAGGATGTAATAAATATAAATGGAGTGCTTTTTCGCTTTATTGATACAGCCGGAATCAGAGATTCAGAAGATGTTATTGAGAAATTAGGTATTGAAAAAACTTACGCAAAAATAGCTCTAGCAAATATTGTTCTTTTATTGCTCGATGCTTCGGAAATAAAAACAGACACTGATATAGAATCTCAAATAAAAACTGCAAAACTAGATATTGATATAGATCAGGAACTAATTATTGTAATAAATAAAATTGATAAATCATATTCTAAACTTATTAATTCGAAATACAATACCGTATTTATTTCTGCAAAAGAGAAAAATATTGAGCAATTAGAAAATGCTTTGAATGCTTATGTAGAGCAATTTAACATAGAAGATCAAAGTATAATAACAAATGCCAGACACCTTGAAGCACTTCAAAATAGTAAAGATTCGCTTGATGCTATTAATAATGCATTTGAGATGGGAATTCCAACTGATTTAATAGCTATTGACGTTAGAACTTGCCTTTATCACCTTGGAAGCATAACCGGGCAAATATCTAATGACGAATTACTTGGCAATATTTTTGGAAAGTTCTGCATAGGTAAATAGCACTTTTTTTTTAAAATTATAGGATATTACTATGGGTGATAATACTACAAACTGTACTAATTGTGAAGCTCAATTTGACCAAGAATCCAAATTTTGCCCTAATTGTGGTCAAAAAAATATTGAAATAAAACTTCGATTTAAGGATTTTATTTCTGAATTTTTCTCTGCAAATTTCAATCTTAATTCTAAGATATTTATATCCCTCAAACTATCATTATTTAAACCTGCTTTTCTTGCTAAGGAATTTCTCTCAGGCAAAAGAACTAAATATATACCTCCCGTAAGACTGTTTTTATTTATAAACCTTATTTACTTCTTCTTTCTATTTTTAGACGTATCTAATGTAGAAGCAGTAGAAGTATTAGATAGTAATAACACACAAAATGAGGTAATTGCGACACTTCATGAGGATACTCTTATCAACAGTATAATACTTGAAGAAGAAGGAGATAGCACATTAGAACTAAATTCAATAGAACAATATTTAAACAATAAAATAGAATTATTTAGTACTGAAGCAGGGATGCTAAAATTCAAGAATAATTTTAAAAAATATGCATCTACAGGCATGTTGATATTATTACCCTTTATTGCATTTATATTTTTTCTACTATTTTATAAAAATAGTTATTATGTTGAGCATCTTACCTTTGTAATCTCATTACAAACTTCTATTCTACTTTATGGCACACTATTTATCATTTTAGGTTTTTTTGTAGATAGTGCATGGGTGATCATAATAGAATTATTATTTATAATAGTATTAACATTTCTATGGACACGGAATTTTTATAACTTATCCATAAAAAGAACTCTCTATAAATTACTTATCTTCTTTTTTTCCTATGGAGTACTCATTATTATTTACCTACTATTTTTATTAGCTATGAGTATTATATTTATATAATTAGCTATATATTAATTCTTTAAATTTATCAGCAACATCAATTGTAACAGAAGTCCTATTTTATTGCTACCTCTTACTCCAGACGTTCCAATTAGTTTAGTCAATAATAATATATAAAATCTACATCACTATAAAAAAACTAATATAGTATTATTTGTTTACATGCCTCTAATTAAAGGCTTGATTCTGTCAAAATAAATACACTTAATCGATAATATATCTATATTTGCATTCTCAAAAAAAAATTAAAAGCATTACTATATGAAAACCAAGATATTATTAACTATAGCATTCCTTATTTTTAGCTTAGTATCTATTTCCCAGAATCTTACAAAATTTAAAAGTGAAGAGGGAAAAGTAGGATTAAAAGACGAGAATGAAAAAATAGTTCTGAATCCTATTTATGATTATATATATAATTTCAATAGTGGATTTGCCAAAATATTTATTGGAGATACATTAGACTATGGCGATCCAAAGCAAGGTGTTTTTGGTTTGGTAAATAAAAGAGGTAAAGTTATTGTTGAACCCAAGTACAATCATATTTATAATTTTAATAAAACTTGGGCACGAGTTTTTATAGGCAAAACCTATGATGGTTGTAATCCAATTGAAGGCAAATACGGCTTTATCGACAAAAGTGGGAAAGAAGTTATTCCACCTAATTACAAAAGAGCAAAGAATTTTTATCTTGGAATATGCAAGGTTAATTTTAATGGTAAAGTTGGTTATATTGATTCCACTGAGAATGCCATTATTCCTTTTGAATACGATCATATTACTAATTTTAGAAAAGGATTAGCAACAACATTTGTTGGCACTACCGATGATAGAGGAAACACCATAGAAGGAAAATATGGAGTGATTGATATTAGTGGAAAAGAGTTAATCCCAGCAATTTACGATAGAGCAAGTTATACTGATGGTTTTGCATTTGTGGTAAATAATAATAAGTTTGGATTGCTGAAAGGTGGAGATACAATTATTAATTTTATTTATGATGGAGCAAAAGGATATGCCAATGGACTAATATTGATTTATAATAATGTTGATAAAAATACTGATGAAATTAACCCTATTTACGATGATTATGGAAATGAAATTATTGAAAGGAAATATGGTTTTGTAGATACTCTTGGCAATTTGGTTATTCCAATGATTTATGATGACGCCATTGACTTAAGAAATAAACTTAGCATTGTAAAAAAGAATGGCTATTATGGAATAATTAATAGAGCTGGAGAAACCATATTGGATTTTTCGTATGATAAAATTTATATACCCGAAGAAGGCAATGGTGAATATCAGATGAGAACTCTTAAAGACGGAAAATATGGATGTATAGAGCCCGATGGCAAAGTAATACTAGAGCCTAATTACGATAGGATTAATCTATCTTATTATGATTCTGGTATTATCGTTGTCACTAATGATGAAAAGATGGGTTGTGTTAATATTAAGGGTGAATTAGTAATACCTTTAGATTTTGATTATATTTCTGTTTATAATAAAAATAAATTTAGAGTAACAATTGATGAAAAAACATATTTTGTAAATTCAAAAGGTGAAAAGATTGAGTAGCAACTAACAATGCTATTATCACTAATCTAAATTATATTCCAGAAAATTTACTATACTTTCTGTATAACATCAGAAATAAATTCATCTACAATATTTTTTGGCGTTGCCCAAGAACAAACAATTCGTATTACAGAACTATTATCATCATACTTTTCCCAAATATGGAACTCATAATTCTTTTTCAAAAAAGCTATTGTGGCATTGCTAAAAATTGGAAATAGCTGATTTGACATAGGTTCTACAAGAAACTCAACTCCTTTTTCTTTAAGAGCATAGGCAATAGTTGATGCCATTTTATTTGCATGCGAAGCTATATTGTAAAACAAATCATCTTGAAATAATGCTAAAAATTGAATTCCAATGGTTCTACTTTTTGATGTTAAAGCTCCTTTTTGTTTCAAATAATATTCAAAATCTAACTGCAAATCCATATTATTAATAACAATTGCCTCACCCAAAAGAGCACCATTTTTAGTGCCTCCAATATAAAATACATCGGTATAAATACCCATATCTTTCAATGAAATATCATTGTCAGCACTTGTTAAAGCAGCACCTAACCTTGCGCCATCAACAAATAAAAGTAGATTATTAGACTGACAAAATGAATACAATTCTATTAACTCCGATTTATTATACACAGTACCAAGTTCCGTAGAATTTGAGATATAAACCAATCTTGGCTTCACCATATGCGGATCCTGACCATGATAATCTAACTGAAACTGTATATCAGAAATCTTAAGTTTACCATCAGCACTATGGCAAGCCAGTACTTTATGACCAGTATTCTCAATAGCACCCGTTTCATGAGTATTAATATGACCAGTATCGGCAGAAATAACCGCCTCATGAGGCCTCAATAGTGAAGAAATTACAATTAAATTAGCTTGAGTTCCACCAGAAACAAAATACACTAATGAGTTTTCAGTCTGCATTTGTGCTTTTATCAACTCTTTTGCTTTCTGAGAATATTCATCATAACCATAACCTTGCTGCTGAACCATATTAGTAGTTTGTAATATTTCTAATACTTTTGGATGACAACCTTCGCTATAGTCGTCCTGAAATCTATATTTAGTCATAATTGTGAATCTCATTATTATTAAACGCTACAAAGCTAAAAAAATATACTGCATAAAAAAAGCTTAAAAAATTAATTTTTAAGCTTTCTATTCATAGTATAATAATTCTATTTATTTTCTTTACTCTCTTTATCCTTACCATTAAACATATCGCCAAGCAAATAGCCAACTGCTGCTCCCCAAGCAACCGAGGCATAAGGATTAGAGCTAATTGCACAACCTCCAGAAGAACAACCTACCTCAAGATAATAGAAATAGCCACCAATAGAACCTAATACAAGCCCTATTAAAGATAAAAGCGTAAATACTTTTAGATACTTACGCTTCCATATATTTTGTTCAGCATTCATTATAAATAACGATTTACAACATCAATTAGAGTTTGCTTCGCTTGTAGTCCTACCAAACGCTCAACTACTTTACCATCTTTAAAAACAATAATTGTAGGAATAGAACGCACATGATATTCACTAGCAGTCTGTCTATTTTTATCAACATCTAGCTTTCCTATAGTTGCTTTATCTCCAAAACTAACAGCTACTTCTTTAATAATAGGAGCTTGACGACGACAAGGACCACACCAAGTAGCCCAAAAATCAACCAATGTTACACCTTTACTTATGCTTTTGTCAAAATCATTATCAGTTAAGTTTACTGGTTCAACAACTTCTTTGGCAACAACAGTCTTTTCCTGTTCTGTAATAGTTTCAACTTCACTTTCGTCAATAAAGCTATAGCTATTCGTAGAGAATAAACCAGCTAAGGCAAAGATACTTAGGCCTATTGCAATAAATTTAGTTTTAATCATTTTGTTCATTATTATATTTATATAGTTCTTTTTCAAGTAAATCTTTAGACACTAACTCACTAAATCTGAATTCCTCAACACCTTTCTTATATATAATTATCGTTGGAATATTTCTTACGCCTAATTTTTGAGAAAGCCATCTATTGTCATCAATATTCATATTTAGAATATTGATATTATTGACTGCTGCAGTAGATATATTTTTAAGAATACTATTTTGAACTTTACAGGATTCGCACCAAGGTGCTAAAAATAGTACTAATGATGTATTATTATTAATTTCAGAATTCCAACTTGGCGTATTAACTTCTTTAATATTTAACATCAATCTTAAAATAATCTATTACTTTAATCGAAATGCAAAGAAAAATAAAATATTGCCACTACCTACTTTTGAATGGAAAAATAAATATAAAAAACCTTAAAGAGCTAGGAGTATACCGTTAACTTGGTAAAATAAATACAAAGTAATTTATAAAGATAAAAATAACTACCAATAACAAGCTGTGTTTTAGCCTATTAAATAAAATATCAAATAAATACAAAGTTTTTATTGTTTAGTTCAAAAAAGTTAGTATCTTTGCCGCTTAAATATTAATAAATTATACAATGAATAAAGGAACAGTAAAATTTTTCAATGACACCAAAGGATTTGGTTTCATTACAGAAGACGATACAAACAAAGAATATTTTGTACACGTATCAGGATTAATTGATGAAATTCGCGAAGGCGATAGCGTAGAGTTTGATTTGAAAGAAGGCAGAAAAGGTTTAAACGCCGTTGACGTAAAGGTAGTTTAATCCTACAAGAATTTATATCAGTTAAAGCTTGCTCCGAAACGGAGCAAGCTTTTTTTTTGCACATATCTAAAATAATAAATAAATTTTGTTTCTTTGCACTATGGAAAAACCAGAACATAAATCAGGCTTTGTAAATATATTAGGAGCTCCAAATGTAGGTAAGTCAACACTTATGAATGCTATTATGGGTCAAAACCTTAGCATAACAAATAAGAAGGTTCAGACAACGCGCCACAGAATAATGGGATTTCTTAATGATGATAACTATCAGATTGTATTTTCGGATACTCCAGGAATAATAAAAGATCCTAGTTATAAACTTCATGAAGCAATGATGAGTTTTGTGGAGTCTGCACTCGAAGATGCTGATATTTTTCTATATGTTACTGAGATTAAAGCTAAGATGCTTCATCCAGAAGTGGTTGAAAAAATAAAAAACTCCAGCGCTAAGGTTATTGTTGTTATTAATAAGATTGACGAATCCAATCAGGAGGAAGTTGAAAAGAAGGTTGCTTATTGGAAAGAGATATTACCTGAAGCAATCATAGTTCCACTTTCTGCTCTTCATAAGTTTAATACTGATGGTTTGCTTAGTGTAATTCTTCGTGAGTTACCCATAGGCCCAGCATATTACCCTAAAGATCAACTTACTGATAAAACTATGCGCTTTTTTGTTCAGGAGCTTATTCGTGAACAAGTTCTTATACAGTATAAGAAGGAGCTTCCATACTCTACTGAAATAGTTGTAGAAGAATATAAAGAGCAGTCTCATCGCATTGACATTAGAGCTAATATATATGTGATTAGAGAAACTCAAAAGATGATTATTATCGGCAAGGGTGGCCAAGCAATAAAAAGCCTTGGTATTGAAGCCCGAAAAAATATTGAAGAGTTTACTGGAAAACATATTCACCTAGATCTTACTGTAAAAGTAAGTAAGGATTGGCGCGAGAACGACCGTCAATTAAAGAACTTTGGATATAATGATCAGTAAAAAACTACTGTAATAATAAACTTAATAAACCTGCAATATTTTTGATGAATATTGCAGGTTTTTTTTTAGCTTTATAGCTTGTATATATATAAAAACACTAAAATAATAAATAATAGATAACTACTTTTATATGAAGATATTAACTCTTGCTATATCACTTATTCTTTTTAATACTATGTCTTTTTCTCAAAAGACAGAAAGGTATTCAGGCGTTTTTTTTAATGGTCAAGATGTTAAAGGTGATGCAAACTTCTCATATTATACTGATAATAAGAATAATCAAATTAAAAGCGGCTCCTTTAGATATTCTGCTAGAGAAAAAAATAAGAACTGGCATTATAGTCATAATATAAATGGCAAATATAACGAAGGAATGAAAATTGGAAAATGGAGTTATACATTAAATTCTAAAGAAAAAAAGATTGATAAAGAAGGATACTTTTATGATATTACAGTTAACCTAACTGCCAATTATAATAAAGGAATACCTGAAGGCCAATGGGAATATTCTTGCTATATTTTCAAATATAAGAAAGAAATGGTATCGGGAAGACCACGAAAAACTAAGAAAAATATTATAAAGGATCTAAACATTACACTTAATTGGAATAATGGCAAACTTACTGATTCACTTATTATTATCGACAAGGTTGGAGAGAGAATAATTGTACCCATGAATGAATATGGAGTAATAAAAGGAACAATGATTATCGCTAACAAAACCGAGAATACAATAATAGATTATGATAAGGGTGTTGAAACTAGATATATTTATGGACAGGATACTATTGAAAGTCTAGAATATACTACCTACATTACTATTGAAGACAAAAAAGCTAAAGTTAAAAAATTAAAAAATAGCTATCTCTATAGAGAAAGCTGTATAATTGAGGATTATATAATCGATAATATCTTTAATAATGAATACTTTCTTTACAAATATATTGAAGGTGATAAACTACTTAAATCAGATAAGACTTTTGGCGACTATACTGTTTCGCTAAAAGGATTATACTATTATGATTTAACTCCAATACCCACAATAGAAGAAAATAATATCTTTACTGCAATAGAAGTAGCCGATGTAAAAACAAAAGAAGCATATTGGTTTAATAAAAAAGCTCTGAAAAAAAATCCAAAAAATAAAAAACTATTGGAAGATAAACAGATTATTAATAGTGCTTTAAATGAGTATAGCACTCTTAAATGCCATCTAAATATTTATAAGAAATACCTAAATTTGCAAAACATAAAAAACAAAGCAAACTGCAATAGTTTACATTTTGCAATACCGCCAAATACTCGCTTTGAGTATTTACAACAGATTAAACATCAGTCAGATATTCAATATAAGAATTTATCATTAAATAACTTATACCACTAAGCCATGAAAAAAAGAGAAGAAATTCAGGATGTTCTTAAGAATAATTTTAAAAATATAAAATTACCATTACCTAATGATAAAGACGGTGATCAATTTGCAACTTTAGTATACCGAAAATGCGAGCAGCAAAGCCATAAATCTGTTTTATATATTCATGGTTTTATTGACTATTTCTTTCAGATTGAATTAGCTGATCATTTTAATAAATGGGGATATAATTTCTATGCTGTTGATTTACGAAAATATGGTAGAAGCTTAATGGAGTATCAACATCCAAATTATATTGAAGATATACATTCATATTTTGAGGAGATAGACTTATCCATAGAGATAATGCAAGAAGATGGAAATACTAACATCACACTATTGGGACATAGTACTGGCGGGTTAACAAGTTCACTTTATGCTCACCACCACAATAATATTGATGCGCTAATACTTAATAGTCCGTTTTTTGAAATAAATGTTCCTACATTCACAAAATCGCTTTCTCCAATAGTGGCTACAATAGGCTCAATATTCCCTTATGGCTCAATGGATAGCCTAACCGAACATTACCCAGAAAGCCTACATAAAGATTATAAGGGAGAATGGGACTTCAATATTAACTGGAAACCTACAACAAACTTTCCAACATATTTTGGTTGGTTTAGAGCCATCAGAAAAGCTCAAAAAGAACTTCAGGCTGGACTTAATATAAAATGCCCAGTATTAGTTATGCATTCCGACAAATCGTATAAAGGTAAAACTTGGGACGACATAATTTATATTTCTGATGGCGTATTAGACGTTGATGATATTGATAAATATGCTGATGTAATTGGAAGTAATATTACTAAAATTGAAATAATAAATGGTATTCATGATTTAGTATTATCAAAAAAGGAAGTGCGAGACAATGTATACTCGCAAATGAAAAATTGGATAGATAATTTATAATAAAGAATGAAACAAACATTATTATTAAGCCTTTTTATTGTATTTAGCTTTAATCTTTTTGGTCAATATACCAAAGTGACGGGTTTAGTAATCGACTCTATTACTGAGGAGGTATTACCTTTTGTAAACATTCAAATTATTGGAAGCAATGCTGGTGCAACAACAGGTTTTGATGGTAAGTTTATTATAAAAAGTAAAGCAAATTTCGATAGTATTTTAGTTAGTTATATTGGCTACCAAAGTCAGACTATTGGAATAAAAAGAAATTCTTTCCAATCAATAACCATAAAACTTAAATCAACAAAAACGGAGCTCAAAGAAGTTGTGGTACATGCAAAAGAAAATCCTGCACATATTATTCTCCGCAAAGTTATTGCTAATAAACGTATTAATTCATCCTATAATTTGGATGCGTATGAATATGAGGTTTACAATAAAATACAAATGGATGCCAATAATATTACAGATGATTTTAAAAACCGCCGAAGCCTAAAACCTTTTAAATTTATTTTTGATAATGTTGATACATCTACTATTAATGGAAAATCGTATTTACCATTATTGCTGACAGAGAGCGTATCGGATATATATTACAGAAGAAATCCTGAGGAATTTAAAGAAACAATTACAGCCTCTAGAGCCTCAGGTATTAAGAATAAAAGTGTTACTCAGTTTCTTGGCAAAATGTATCAAGATATTGATATTTACGAAAACTATATGGGTATTTTTAGATTAAATTTTGTAAGCCCAATTGCCGATTTTGGATTAAGAACCTATAAATATTACCTGATTGACAGCGCTACTATTGATGGACATTGGTGCTATCAAATAATGTTTAAACCTAGACGAAAACAAGAAGCTACATTCACAGGAGAAATCTGGATTACTGACACCACATTTGCTGTGAAAACAATTGATATGAAGATTAATAAGGTGAATATCAATTTTGTAAATGCAATGGCTATTTCGCAAAGCTATCAACTCATTGATGGGAAATATTGGATGCTTAAACGAGATAATTTTGTTATAGATTTTAATGTTATAGAAAAATCGAGGACTGTAACAGGTTTCTTTGGACATAAAACAAGCATCTATAAAGATATTTTGATTAACAAAACAAGACCCGATGAAGATTATAAATCTAATGTTGCTGTAAATGTAGACAAAGGAGCATGGGATAAATCAAAAGAATATTGGGACAGCACTCGTTTTGAAGACCTTAACGAAGAGGAAACCAAAATTTATACAATGGTAGATACTATAGTTACCCTTCCTGCTTTTCGCAACCTATACGATATGGTGGTATTGGTTACTACTGGTTATTATAGCACCGACTTTTTTGACTATGGTCCATTTACACGAACATATAGCTATAACGGAGTAGAAGGTCATAGATTTAGAATAGGAGGAAGAACAAGTAACCTTTGGAATGATAAATTTAGGTTATATGGGCACTTAGCATATGGTACCATGGATTATGAATTTAAATATGCATTAGGGATGCAGTATGTATTTAAGAAAAACCCACGAAGAGCAATCGATATAAGCTATAAGAACGACATGGAGCAACTTGGGGCAAGTGTAAGGGCTATCAAACAAGACAATATTATTTCTAGCGTTTTTAGAACTGATCCAAATATCTCACTAACAATGGTTGAGCAATATAAGGGTAGTTTTATGTATGAGTACTTCAATGGATTTAGCAATACGCTAACATTTCGAAGACGAAATATATTTCCTCTTCAAGACCAGAAATTTCTTATTAATGAAAATGGACAAGTTAAAACTCTTGAGAGTATAACTACTAGTGAAATAGAACTAAAAACACATATTGCTTATAAGGAAGTGTTTTTTGTAGATAAATTTAATAGAAAAAGTGTTGGCACCAAATATCCTAAAATAAATATCTTCTACGCATATGGTTTTCCAAATTTATTGAAATCAATGTACGAATATCATAAACTACAAATATCAATAAAGCAAAGATTCAATATAGGATCGTTAGGATACACAAAATATATTGTTTCATGGGGTAAAATATGGGGAGAGCTACCCTACCCACTTCTTGAAGTACATCCTGGAAATGAAACATGGATATATGACGATTTTGCTTTTAACAGAATGGGTTATTATGAATTTATTAGTGATGAATTTTTCATGGCAAACTTATCACATAATTTTAGGGGCTTATTATTTAATCATATTCCTCTTATTCGTAAATTAAAATGGCGAGAAGTAATATATGGCAAAGTATTATTAGGTCATCTTTCAGAAACAAATCAGCAATACTCAAAATTCCCAAATAACACATCATTGCTAGCAGAACCATACTATGAAGTTGGTGTTGCCATTGAAAACATTTTTAAACTAATACGAATTGATGCATCATGGCGTCTTTCATACCTTAATAAAAAAAATGTGAGCCCATTTGGGATTATGGGTTCTTTAAGAGTAGATTTCTAAAGTATTATTATTTACAATATTATACAATCCCAATATATATTGCATTAGCAGTACGAGGACATTTTACAATATCCGTTTCGCTAAAAAGGATTTTCATTTCCTCTTTAAAATTCTTCTTAAAATTAACATAATCACTTCTCTCAAGAAATTCAAGTACTTTAACAACAGTAGGAGTATCAGCTTCAAAATCATGTATCATTACAAACTTTTTCGCTATTCTTTTCATTTCCTTAAGCACAATAGCTCTATCATAATTTTTCATACCATGCAGCACATACGATGCTGTAACAATATCAAAACTATTATCATCAAACTTAGTAAGAGCTTCTGCATCATTCACAACAAATTCATTATCAGGGAAAGCTGCTCTAGCCTGCTTAATCATCTTTGCTGAAAAATCAGTACCAACAGATTGCTGATCTGTATATTTAGATATACTAGAAAGCCATTCACCAGTACCTGTTCCTACATCCAGAATAGAATAGTTTAGCAAGGCATACCTCCTATTTAATTTATCACAAATCTGATCATAACCCTTTCGTGCAGCTTTACCAAGCACTCCATATATTGGCGCTATAAAGTCAAAAATAAACTTAGCTCTTTGTTTATCTGTTCCAAAAAAATAATGATGTAATGCCATTCAAATTATATAATATTATTAAAAATAATCAACTACTAATATCTATATATATCTTTTAATTTCAACTTTTTATACTGTTTTCCAATTTTTATTTTTTCAATATCAAATCTTTTAGAATTTCCTACAATGCTTGTTGTACTTTTCTTTCCTCCGACATTAAGATGATGAAAATCTATTATTTTTTCTATATCTATTCTTTGATATACAGGGTATGAATACACGCGAGGGTCAGAATTATAACCCTGCTGTTTCCAATATTGCACTGCAAAAGATTTAGTTCTAAAACTTGGCATATCGGAGTTAAAAGACCTTACTAGAAATGAACGTAATGACTTTATTTGATCCTCATTAATAGGCATCTTTAATATCAAATTCTCCAATAACTCTATAGATTCATTAGTTTTATCAGCCTGAGTACTCATCGCTGCATTAAAGTATCCTTTCTTATCAAAACGATAAGGAACAGAATAATAAGCATAAGCACTATAGGCTAAAGAACGGTATTCTCTAATCTCTCTAAACATTACAGAATTCATTCCTACTCCAAAATAATAATTATAAGGCTTAAGTATATCACGCCCATCCTGTTCAAGTCTATTACCAGGAATAGTAATTCTAATATGGCTTTGTAAAGCATCATTATCTTCTAAGAATAAGAATCTGCTCTGCGTATAAGTTGTAAGGTCTCGAAGGAAAGGTGAATTACCTCTTAATAAAGTTTTAGAAAAAGGTATATTATTAGAAATATAACTAGATAATAATTCTAAATTACTTCTTCCTACAAAGTGGATATATGTCTGCTTAGAAAGAACTCTGTTCATCAACTCTTTAATACTACTATAATCTAGTTTCTTTATTTCTTTATTTGTTAGCCTATTTAAGTACATACTTTGGCTACCGTAAAGAGCATACTCATTTAAAAATCCAATTTTAGAATTCAAATCCTTTTTAATAATCTTATATTCCATCTTATTATCTTTCACCAGTTTACCAATAATTTTTTTGTCTTCAGAAAAATTACTAAGTAAATCACCAAGGTCTGATAAAGTTTGGTCTAGTTTATTATCAAATCCATATACCTTTATGGTAAAATAATCACGAGTAGAGAAAAAATAGACACTAGAGCCATAAAGCTGCATTTTTTTCTTGAAATCTACATTAGAGTATTTTCCAACTCCAGCATTATTAAGGTAATATGCCAATGCTTCTACCTTTGGCTCTTGCAACTCGCCCATTGCTACTCTAATATTTATAGAGAAAATATTATTTAAAGGGTTTTCAACATAATAAAGGTGTAGGTTCTCTCTTAAATCAGTTATTATAATATCTTTATCAAATTCTATATAATAAGGATTAACATCATGAATAGGCATATTTTCTATTTTCTTAGCCATTACGGATTGCGCTTTTTCATCTTCAATATTTAATGGTGTATTATTAGGTTTATCCATCAATTCCTTTTTAGGAAAACCTACTTTTGATTGAAAAGAAAGGTAATTATCTCCCAAATACAAATTAGCAACACGAATAATCTCTGCTTTATTTACCATTTCTAAATTAAGAATAAATTCTCTTTCAACATATTCTTTTTCAGACATATAACTATTAATAATATTTGAAAGTATATGTCTACTTTGTTCTCTACTCAACAGTTCCTCTCTAAGCATTGATGATTTTACGGCAATTAATAACTGATCATCAAAATCTCCTTTTTTTAGCTTTTCTATTTGCTTCATTATCAGTTTTTCGCCATTCGATACAGACTGAATTACAGGCTTTGGTACATAAAAAATAAACATACCACTTTTATCATAATGTTTATCTTGTAAAACCTGAGCTTCTAATAATTTACTATTAACACTAAGAGTGTCAATAAGCCCAGTATTTTCATTATTTGTAAGCAGTTTTGCTATAACATCTAATATTATCTCATCATCATGGGATATTTTTACCGTTCGAAAACCTAAAACACCAAAAGCTATAGGCGACAGTCTTTTTTTGATTACAAGCCTACCATCAAAAGCATCCTCTTGCATAGAAGGAATTACAGCTTTACGACCATCTCTTATTCTTCCAAACTTACTATTCAGTAACTCAATTATCTCATCAGTTTCAAAATCACCAATTAAGACTAATGCCATATTATTAGCATTATAATTATCCTTAAAGTAAGTTTCCATGGATACAATACTAGGGTTCTTAAGGTCTTCAACCGTACCCAAAACTGTTTTTTGTCCATAAATAGATTTAGGATAAAAACCTTTATAAACCTCTTCCATTACAACACGGAATACATTATCCATCGACCTATTCTTTTCTTCGTATACAGTTTCTAATTCTGATTGAAAAAGTCTAAAAACAGGATTCTGAAATCTATCAACATATAACTTTACCCATTGCTCAATACTTTGCTTTGGAAAACTATTATGATAAACAATATTCTCATATGTAGTATAGGCATTAACACCTGTTGCTCCAATGGACGACATAACTTTGCTAAATTCATTAGGAATTGCATACTGTGCTGCTTTTACCGAAAGTCTATCTATTTTTTTTAAGATTGCTGCTCTAAATTCTTGATTATCTTTATCCAAACGCAACAATTCATACTGATCTCTTATTGAATCTAGATAAACTTTCTCTGAAATATAATCTTTAGTCCCTAAAGTAGTAGACCCTTTAAACATCATATGTTCAAAATAATGAGCAGTACCTGTAGCGTCAACAGGGTCTAGTTTGGCTCCTCCTCTAACCACAACCGCTCCTAAAATATCCTTTTGAGTATGATCTTCCTTAATAAAAACAGTAAGTCCATTTCCTAAAATAACCTTATTTCTATCTTTAAACACTTCTTTTCCAACACTTATAAATTCCCCTTTTTCTGGTTTTGGTTCTACCTTTAATATTACTTGTGACGCAACATATTGAAAACTTATAATTGAAAATAAAAATACTAATGCTAACTTATTAATCATAACGTAATTGTATTTATAATAACTCTCTAAAAACAAAAAGTTAAATCTGTAGAAATATACAGATTTAACCCAATAATATATATTTTCAATACACTAACCTATATAGTACAATCGTGTATTGCTTTAAAAATATTTTTTTCGACTTTGTCAAATTTCATACCTCTACGAGCATAAACTCTCTCGGCAACTTCAATAGCTTTCTTAAGGTTATATTTCTTAAAGCCACTAAAACCACCCCAACCAAATGAGCTAACAAATTGGCGAGGAAAACCTGCTCCAAACAAATTAGTACTTACTCCAACCACTGTTCCTGTATTAAGCATAGTCCCAATACTAGTTTTAGAATGATCACCTATTATCAAACCGCAAAATTGCAACTCCGTATTAATAAATGTTTCTAATCTATAGTTCCAAACACGTACCATATCATAAGTGTTTTTAAGATTCGAAACATTCGTTCCGGCACCCAAATTACACCATTCGCCAATTACAGAATTACCTAAATACCCATCATGTGATTTATTAGCATATCCAAGAAACAATGAATTATTTACTTCTCCACCAACTTTAGAATGAGGACCTATTGAAGTAGGACCGTAAATTCTAGCATTTGCATTTATCTTTGAATTATCACCTAATGTAAAAGGACCTCTGATAACAGCACCTTCCATAATTTCTGCATCCTTTCCAATATATATTGGGCCATCCGTAGTATTTAAAGTAGCAAATTCCACCTTAGCTCCTTCTTCCATAAAAATAGGGTGCTCACCAATAAAGTTATTAGTTTTACTTATAGATTGCGATTTTCTTCCTTTAGTAAGCTTTTCAAAATCACTTTCAATAGCTTTACCTAGTTTAGAAAATAAATCCCAAGGGTAATTAATACACAAGGTTTCTGATTTTAACTTCACTTCTTCAGATTCAGCAATTTCCATAGAATCAAGATTCTCTAAACTTAGATTCATCGCAATCACCTTTTCACTACCTACCAAAGCTTGATTAGTTTTTAAAGCTTCAATTTCTTTTAGTAAAGCCTCGGATGGACATACGGAACTATTAATCAATATATTACTTTCATCCTTAATTAAAGGATATTTAACAGATAAGTACTTCTCCGTTAAACTTGAAGTTTTTTGGCCAAGAATACGCTCCCATTTTTCACGCATAGTAGTAATTCCAAATCTAATATCTGCAATTGGTTTTGTAAATGTAAGAGGCTTCATATCCTCTCTAACCGTCTGATCATCAAATAATATATAATTCATCCTTATAAATGATTTTTGTGTTTATTTCTTTTTGTGTTTCTGATTTCAAAGATAGGATTTTTTTTGGTATTTGCAAGGATATTTAAAGAATAAATATCTTAACATGAATTATTAAAAGCCTAATAATTTCACATTAAAAATCACTTTCTTTTATTAATACCTATAAGTCAATAATTATAACACCTAATAAATATTTAATAATTAGAAATTAGTAGGCATAAAAAAAGCCCCTAAGTAAGGAGCTTCTATATTTTCTGTAAACAGATATAATTATACAGTCTTCTTATCGAAGTGCTTCTTATATTTGTTCTTAAACTTATCAACACGACCTGCCGAATCAATAAGTTTCATCTTACCAGTGTAAAAAGGGTGAGATGTATGAGAAATTTCCATTTTAAATACTGGGTACTCATTACCGTCTTCCCACTTAATAGTATCTTTTGTATTAACTGCTGATTTTGTTAAAAAAGAGTAGCCATTCGACATGTCTTGGAATACAACAAATCTATAATCTTTTGGATGAATGTCTGCTTTCATATCTATATTTATTTAATAATTTTATATTCGTTTCTATAAGCCATCAGGCTTCCTATTTTCGGAGGGCAAAAGTACATCTATTTCGTTTAATGACAAAACAATATAAGCACTTTTTCTTCATTTTTTTATTATAGCTTAATTTAGTTGACCCAAAAACTCAATTACATCCACATTATCAGCGTATTCCATTAATTTGGGGCTTTGTGTATTTCCAAATTTAACTCCATTTTTTACTCCATTTCCTCCCTCTACTATGCATTGAATTTGGTCATTTTGCATATTTAGCAACCTAAGCTGCGCATCATAATCGTCATAAAACTCATAATTAATAACTGAAACTGCAGTTGCTAACCCTTCCTTCTCGCGGAGCAATAAAAACCCATTATCAAAGTGCAATTCATTATTTATAAGCAGTAGCGACTTCTGGTA
>QMPB01000006.1 GCA_003648395.1 Bacteroidota bacterium | reverse complement strand
GTTTACTAATACACTTACTTGTTTACCAATAATTTCCTCAGGCGTATAATATTCTGCAATACCAGAAACTACTGTACGTTTATCAATTCCTGTATCAATTAATAGCTTTAGAAGTTTCTTGGTTTTTTTTACTTTCTCTGCTTCTAAAATAGTACCCACACGTATATCCATTTTTGCAAAATCATCGAATTCAATATTTTGCTTTACCGGTTTTGCTTGATAATTAGCCAACTCATTTTGTTTTTTAGTTTCAAGTAACTTATTTACTTGAGCTTCAATTTCTTTATCATCAATTTGCTGAAAAAGCAAACTCGCTTTATTCATTTGATGTTCTGCTTCCAACAAATCAATATTGCCTGCTTTATCCCAGGTCAATAAGTCCATATTTATCATTTCTCTCATTTTTTTCATAGAGAAAGGTAAAAAAGGATTAGCAAGAATTCCAAGATTAGCAACTATTTGAAGAGCAATATTTAATATAGTTTCTACTCTAGCAACATCTGTTTTATAGACCTTCCAAGGCTCAGTATCTGCAAGATATTTGTTTCCCAAACGTGCTAAATTCATGGTTTCGCGTAAGGCTTCTCTAAAATGATATCCTTCCAATGCCTTGGTAATTTTAGCAGGAAAAGCTTGGATTGATTTCAATGTTTCCTTATCGAAATCAGTAAGTTCACCACGAGCAGGAACTTTGCCATCGAAATACTTTTTAGTAAGCACTAAAGCACGATTTACAAAGTTTCCAAGTATGGCAACTAATTCGCTATTATTTCTAGTTTGAAAATCCTTCCAAGTAAAATCGTTATCTTTAGTTTCGGGAGCATTGGCAGTTAGTACATAACGAAGCACATCTTGTTTTTCAGGGAAATCTTCCAAATACTCATGCAACCAAACAGCCCAATTTCTAGAAGTAGAAATTTTATCTCCTTCAAGATTTAGAAACTCATTAGATGGCACATTATCAGGCAAAATATAACTTCCCTCTGCTTTCAACATTGCAGGAAAAATAATGCAATGAAATACAATATTGTCTTTTCCAATGAAATGAACAAGCTTAGTGTCTTTATCTTTCCAATATTTTTCCCAATCTGGAGTAAGTTCTTTTGTTGCAGAAATATATCCGATGGGAGCATCAAACCACACATAGAGCACTTTACCTTCTGCACCTTCAACCGGAACTTTCACTCCCCAGTCAAGGTCACGAGTTACCGCACGAGGATGAAGCCCACTATCAATCCAAGATTTACACTGACCATAAACATTTGGTCGCCAATCGTTTTTATGTCCGTCAATTATCCATTCCTTTAACCATGGCTCATATTTATCGAGAGGAAGATACCAATGTTTTGTTTCTTTCATCACTGGCACATTTCCACTAACTGCTGATTTTGGATTAATTAAATCGGTAGCGCTTAGCGAAGTTCCACAGCTTTCGCATTGGTCGCCATAGGCTTTCTCATAACCACAATGAGGACATTCTCCAGTAATATATCTATCAGCCAAAAACATCTTATTTTCAGCATCGTAATATTGTTCGTTGCTTTTCTCTATAAACTCATTATTATTATAAAGCTTTTCAAAGAATTCTGAAGCAGTTTCGTGATGAGTTTTATTGGAAGTTCGAGAATAAATATCGAAAGAAATACCAAAATCTTTGAAAGATTTTTTAATAATTCCATGATATTTATCCACTATATCTTGAGGGGTAACACCCTCATTACGAGCTTTTATGGTAATCGGTACGCCATGTTCATCGCTACCACCAATAAATGCTACATCACGACCATTGGCACGGAGATAACGCACATAAATATCAGCAGGAATATAAACACCAGCTAAGTGTCCAATATGAACAGGTCCATTAGCATAAGGTAAAGCGGTGGTAATAGTATATCTCTTAAAATCTTTCGTTTCCATGGGAATATTTGCTTAAAAATTAGGTGGCAAATTTACGAAAAGCAAATGATTTTGAGATAAATTGTTTTGGATATAAAAAGAATTACATCCCTGGTATTCTCGGCATACGCCCTAGTTTAGAATTTTTATAGTAAAAGCCCCATCCCTTCTTCATCCAATGTCCAACTATAGGAAGAGGAATAATAGTTTCAGAAGTTTTTGTGCGCTTTATAAAAGCTGCCCCATCACCACTATCCATAACACAAATAATATTCAAATGCTCCCAATAGCTTTTTCTCTTTCCTATGCCTTTTATCTCATTATTAATATTATACGCTGCCGAATCAGCCATAACTTCAGCAATGTGTCCTTGCTTAGCAACCCATTTTGGTCCTCCGCTTATAGATGCAATATCGCCAATAGCATAAATATTTCTATTATTTTGAACCCTACAAAGTTCATTAATCTTAATAAAACCAGCTTCATTAACAGGAATATCAGATTCTACAATAACTTTATGACCTTTCCCTGCTGCAATAAATATTGTTAAATCACTTTCTAAACGACTATCATCTTCAAAGACTACGGCTTTCTCCTCAAAAGCTTTAATTTTCTTGCCTACATAGGTCTTTATTTTGTACCTATTGAAAAATAAATCCATTTTCTTAAATGGTTTATCTCCCATACGTTTTCCTGGCTCTTTCATTGGAGCAAAGAAATTAATTTCAAACTTATCTCTAAGCCCTTTTTGTTTTATATAATGGCTGAAATTAAACAACAACTCAAATGCGGGACCTCCTCTTACTGCTGTTGCTGTAGGGTCTTTTGGGTTTCCCCCAAATCCAATGGCAATCTTACCATGTCCTCTCTTTACCAATTTGTCTAACAAATCGGCAATTATAACAGCCTCTTCAGGATGACCGCATATAGAATGAGTATGTTCAATGCCCTGAGCTTTTAATTTATGCATTCCTAATGCAATAATTAAATAATCGTATTCTAATGTTTCCTTTGCTAAAATAACCTTGTTATTCTTTGCTTCAATTTTTTCTACTCTATCAATTATTAATTTAAAACCGTGTTTTTTGGATAATAGCTCCAAATCTAATGAAACATCATCAAAAGTCTTCTTCTTAACAGGTATCCAAATAGAAATAGGATAAATAAATAAATATGACCTTTCTGATACTAATGTAACATCATATTTAAACTTTCTCAACTTTATGGCAGCCTCAACTCCTGCAAAACCACCACCTAAAATTAAAATACTCTTCATAATAAATTATCTTATTTATAACGGTTTAAAATTAATGAGTATTTAGGTGCGTATTAGTATAAACTACTAGAAATAGGACACTTCACATATATCAGTATATCAACCATATAACTATACATATAATATTTTATTATTTAGAATAGCTTGTAAACGGCTTTCAAATCATGATAATTATTACATTATCTAAATGCTTTATGAAAGCTAACTTTTATCACACAAGTGTCCGATTAAAAAAATTGAGATATAGGATAATCGTGATTTCGTCTTCTCTTTTTCCTTTTTCTTGCCGCTTTTGTCATGGTTTTTGTTTCAAAAACTCACGCCAAAAGCTATTAATTATTATAAGCCTAGAAAAATATCATGTACTAATAATAAACCTCTCTATTTCCTCAATACACTTCTCAACAGCCTTATTCAAATCATCATTTACAATCTGAATATCAAATTTAGAAGCAAAACTCATTTCTTGCTCAGATTTATCAAGTCTCTTTTTTAATGAGATTTCATCTTCAGTTCCCCTTCCTTTTAATCTTTTTTCTAGTTCTTCTATTGAGGGCGGTAAAATAAATATTGCCAAAGCTTCGTCTCTAAACTGATTCTTTAAGTTCAGTCCTCCAACTACGTCAATATCAAATAGTACATGCTTACCTATATTTCTAAGGCTCTCTATTTCAGACTTAAGAGTACCGTAAAACTGATTATGATAAACCTCTTCCCATTCAATAAATTCAGCTTTTTCAGCCTTTTGTTTAAACTCATCAACGGTGAAGAAGTAGTAATCTTTTGCATGTATTTCTCCTTCACGAGGAGGTCGACTAGTTGCTGATACTGAAAATCCAAAGGGAATATCTGTTTTAAGAATTTCCTTAACAATAGTTGTTTTTCCAGAACCTGAAGGAGCAGAAAATATTATTAATTTACCTCTCATTTTATAAGATATTCAAAGCTTGTTCTTTAATTTTTTCTAATTCATCTTTCATTTGAACTACAATCTTTTGCATATCCTGATTATTGGATTTACTTCCTAAAGTATTAATCTCTCTTCCTATCTCCTGAAGTATAAATCCAAGTTTTTTTCCTTTTGATATGATATTTTCATTCAATGTTTCGATAAAATAATCACAATGCTTGCTTAATCGTACTTTTTCTTCGGTTATATCAAGTTTTTCAAAATAGAATATCAATTCTTGTTCAAACCTATTTTTATCAACTGATGCCTCGTCAAAATGCTTATTCAATGACTGTTGCATTCTCTCTTTTATCGTCTCAATACGTAGATTTTCGTACTTATCAACCTGCTTTAATAAATTAAGAATATTCGATATTCTCAATCTAAAGTCCTCCTCTAACGTCTTTCCTTCTTGCAAACGAAACTCATCTTGTTTATCTAGCGCCTCCTTTGCTAACTTAATGACTTCTTTCCATTCATTTTCATCAACCTTCTCATTAACTGGCTTTACCACATCTGGCATACGCATAACACTTTGCAATAAATTATCTGTGCTATTGCCAACTTTATTTGCTAGTTCTCGCAATTGATTATAGTAAACTTCTGCCAAGTTTATATTTATACTATGATTTGATTTATCACCAAGATATTCAATATTAAGAAAAACAGAGATTTTTCCTCTTTCTAGGCTTTTTGAAATTAAAGACCTTAATTCAATTTCTTTAGAATTATAACTATAAGGCATTCTAATATTTACATCCAGCTGCTTACTATTAAGCGATTTTAGCTCAATACTTATTTTTACATTTTCTAAAATAGTTTCGGCTTTTCCATAGCCTGTCATCGACCGTATCATATCATATATATTTTGTGCTGCAAATATATATTAATATACCGAGTTTAATAGCTGCTTAGATAAAATCTTAATTCAAACTAGGATTAATAAAATGACATATTGTGTTTTTCATAATCAGATTCTGGGAAAAGAGTTAATAATAACTCTGAGATAATCATTGCTGTTGCCCCCCAAACTTTATACCCTTCAATTTCAAAGTATGGTGCTTTAATAAATCTTCCTGATGTTGAATTTCCAAAACTAGTTCGTTTTATGTTTTTAAGATTTAATAAATCTTTTATTGATGTTTTAATAATACAATCAACCTCCTCTTCACTAATTTTAAGTTTTGGTTCTTGTTTACTGAAAATCACCAAGGGATGTACTTCAAAATTTGTTACAGGAATAATCAATGTCGTTAACCAACCTAAAATTTCTACACCCTCTCTTTCAAATCCTATTTCCTCCTTTGCTTCTCTAAAGGCTGTTACTGACAAATCCTTATCCCTTTCATCAAATTTACCCCCTGGAAATGATATCTGACCACTATGTTTTCTTAGGTTCGCTGATCTTTTGGTCAGAACAATATAAATTTCATTATTTTGTATATACAACAGTATTAAAACGGCACTTTTACTTTTAATATCATTATTATTATATAGCAATAACTCTTTTTCACGTAGTTTCGGTGCCATTTTAAGTTGTGCAACAAGACCTGCTGGCTCCTTTAATTTTGTTTTAAATTGTTCTATTATTGTATTTATATGCTTAGCTGCCATATTATTCTTTTGATTAATAGTGTTTTATAAACATTAAAACTAAATATTAATATTATCTATCAATCGGATATCTCCCATATTTACAACTATAAATCCCATTACTTTTTGGTCATATCCCCACTCTTTGATAATTGATAAATCATTTGCATCACATACCTCAAAGTACTCGAGTTCCATTTCCTTATTTGAGCTAATTTTCTTTGCAACCCAGTCTTTTAAATCTGTTACTTGCATTCGTCTTCCCATAATAGATGCATAATCTAAAACAGAATAAATATATGGTGCTTCCTCTCTCTGTTTTGGACTCAATCTTTTATTACGGCTACTCATAGCTAGACCATCTTCTTCTCTGATAATTTCGCATCCAATAATCTCTGTATCAATATTATATTGCTCACATACAGATCTAATAATTAATAATTGTTGGTAATCTTTTTTTCCAAAATATGCCCTATTTGGTTTCACAATATCCAATAACTTTTTTACAATAGTTCCGACACCCATAAAATGCCCAGGACGATATTTACCCTCCATTACATTTTCCAATTCACCAAAATTAAAAGACATTTCATCTTCGTTTTCAGGATACATTTCTTCATTATCTGGAGCAAATAATATATCACAATTAATATTTTCAAGAAGTTTAATATCTTCTTCTAACTGCCGTGGATATTTCTCTAAATCATTAGGATTATTAAACTGTGTTGGATTAACATAAATTGAACATACACAAATATCATTTTCTTCTTTTGCTTTTCTAATTAAAGATAAATGTCCACGGTGTAAGGCTCCCATTGTTGGAACAAATCCAATTGACTTTTCATTATTTCTATAATTCTCTAGAAGGCTTTCAATCTCACCTTTTCTTTTTAATGTTCTCATTATCGGGTAAATAAATGATAAAAATAATATAAGGTATACTCCATTAATAATTTTGCTAAAATTACATTTTTTTCCTACTTTTGCACTATAATTTTTAGAAAACATTTTAACCATGGAAAAGCCTAAGATACTTTATGTTAATCAGGAAATAACTCCTTATTTACCAGAATCGTATATGAGCTCAATGGGTAGATTTCTACCTCAAGCAACTCAAGAAAGTAAAAAGGAAATAAGAACATTTATGCCTCGTTTTGGATTAATAAACGAGCGAAGAAATCAATTACATGAGGTCATAAGACTATCAGGGATGAACCTTATTATCAATGATATGGATCATCCTCTTATTATTAAAGTTGCTTCTATTCAAACTGCAAGAATGCAAGTATATTTTATTGATAATGAAGATTATTTTCAAAGAAAATTTGTTTTCACTAATAAGTCTGGTAAATTTTATAAAGACAATGACGAAAGAGCTATTTTCTATGCTAGAGGAGTTATTGAAACTGTTAAAAAACTAGGTTGGGCTCCCGATATTATTCATGTTAATGGTTGGTTTGGCAGTCTTGTTCCTATGTATTTAAGAAAAATATTCCAAGACAACCCTCTTTTTTCTGATTCTAAAATAGTGCTATCGCTATATAATGATGGATTTAAAGAAAAACTTGATGATAATTTTGTTGAAAAATTAATTCATGAAGGATTAGATGAAGAAAACACATTACACTATAATGAAAAATCACACGTTGGTATAATGAAAAGCGCAATAGACCTTTGTGATGCCATTATTTATAGTGAATCAGAAATTGATCCCGTTATAGATAAATATGCTCAAGAAAGTGGTAAGAAAATCTTAGCTTTTGTCGAAGGCGATGAGTATAAGAAACTATACAATGATTTTTATGATAACTTACTTGAAGAATAAAACACCATTGAAAAAATATCTTAATATTAATACATCACTGCTGATAATTATTTTATCAGCAGTGATAGTTTTTAGCTGTACAAAGCCTGAAGATATTGGACAAGAAATTGTTGCTCAACCAGGAGAACATATACTACTAAACTTTACTGATACAATTACAGTTACAACTCATAGTTACATCGTAGATTCTATTCCTACAAGAAATGTAAGCCCACAATTATTAGGAAGTGTTTTTGATCCTATTTTTGGAACTACATCTGCAGGAATGTATACTCAGACTCGGTTAGCTAATAATGATTTAGATTTTGGGAATAACCCAATTTGTGATTCAATTGTTTTTGGGCTTGACTATGTAGGTTTTTATGGTGATACTGCCGCTACTCAACATATTAAGATTTATCAACTGGACGAAAGCATGAATGTGGATAGTGGCTATTTTTCTAACAGAAGTCTTGCTGTTATTCAACCTCCCTTATTTGATGAAGATTTAGTTTTCAAATTAAATGACTCTATTCAGTTAGTTGGAGGAAAAGTTAGACCACACCTTAGAATGAATTTACCAATTAGTTTTGGAGAAATGATTTTAAGCAAATCAGGTCAAACAGAACTTAGTAATAATGAGGAATTTTTGAAGTTTATTAAGGGATTTTACATAATTGCCGATGAAAAACTTGATGGTGGAGGATTGGCTAGTGTAAAATTAAATTCTACTTTTTCTAGAATAACTTTATACTACCATAATGATGAAGATACAACTTTTGAATACTTTGTGATAAACGAAAATTGCGCAAAATATTCGTATTTTGACCATTTTGATTATACAAATTCAGACCCCGACTTCTACAATCAAGTTGTATTAAAAGACAATACTATGGATAATCATGTTTTTTATATCCAACCAACAGCAGGTGTCCGCACAGAGATTAACTTCCCATATATTACTGAATTAAACAAGGAACACCCTGCTGCCATTCAAAAAGCAGAAATTATTTTTAATATTTCAGATATTAGTGATACAGCAAATTATTCTGTACCTCTTAGTATATCTATAGTTGGGGTGAATGAAGATGGTAATAATATGTTTATTACAGATTCTTATGAAGGAAATACATACTTTGGTGGACAATACGACCCTATTAACAATCAATATATATTTAATATTACTCGAACAATACAAGAAATGCTTTTAGGAACTTCCAATTGGCATGGATATAGATTAATTATTAATGGAGAAGCTGTACTTGGAAATAGAGCGGTATTTAATGGAAATAAGACTAACGTAAGAAATACGAGATTAAGAGTTTACTTCGCGGATGTTAATCCGTAATTGAAAATAAAAAAAACTAATCAATATTTAATATTATGTGTGGAATTGTAGCGTATCTGGGAGATAGAGAAGCATACCCAATACTTATTAAAGGACTTCATAGACTTGAGTATAGAGGATATGATAGCTCAGGAATTGCAATTATTAATGGAGATTTAAACCTTTATAAACGAAGAGGAAAAGTTGAAGAACTTGAAAAGTTTGTTAAAGGAAAAAATATTAGTGGAACTATTGGCATTGCTCATACTAGATGGGCTACACATGGTGAACCAAATGATGTAAATGCTCACCCACATTATTCTCAAAATAAAGAATTAGCAATTATTCATAATGGTATTATAGAAAACTATAATTCTTTACGCGAAGAATTACAGAATCGTGGCCATGTTTTTGAAAGTGAAACTGATACCGAGGTGTTAATTCACCTTATTGAAAATGTAAAGTCAACAACTAAATTAGACCTTATTGAATCTGTTAGAATTGCACTAAATCAAGTAGTTGGAGCTTACGCAATAGTTGTTATTTCTAAGCATGATGATGGAAAATTAATAGCGGCAAAAAAAGGAAGTCCAATGGTAATTGGTGTTGGTAATAATGAATTTTTTATTGCTTCTGATGCTACTCCAATAGTAGAATATACACGTAAAGTTGTTTACCTTGAAGATGAGGAAATGGCTATTCTTGAAAAAGGAAAAGAAATTGAACTAAAAAGCATCTCAAATATTAAGCATACACCATATTTTCAAGAACTTACACTTAATCTTGATGTATTAGAAAAAGGAGGATATCCTCACTTTATGCTTAAAGAGATATTCGAACAACCTAATTCTATTGCTGAAACCATGCTTGGTAGATTAAGACTAAAGCAAGGCGTTATCTCTATCGGTGGAATTACTGATTATAAAAATAAACTTAAGAATGCCAAAAGAATCTTAATGATTGCTTGTGGTACTTCGTGGCATGCTGGTCTGGTTGGAGAATATTTATTTGAAGAATTAACTAGAATTCCTGTTGAAGTGGAATATGCTTCAGAATTCAGATATAGAGATCCAATTATTAATGAGGATGATGTAGTTATAGCTATTTCTCAATCAGGAGAAACCGCTGACACTCTGGCTGCTATCAAGATGGCTAAAGAAAAAGGTGCTACAATTCTTGGTGTATGTAATGTTGTTGGTTCAAGTATTCCTAGAATTACTCATGCTGGTTCTTACACTCATGCAGGACCAGAAATTGGCGTTGCTTCTACTAAAGCTTTTTCATCACAAGTTGTTTTACTAACTATGATGGCAATAATGATTGCTAACGAAAAAGGTACTATTACAAAAAGCCGCCATCAACAATTACTAAATGCATTAGCTGATATTCCTAAGAAAATAGAGGAAGTGCTTAAGACTAATGATATTATTGAAAAAATTGCTGCTCTATATAAGGACTCTAGAAATTTTCTTTACCTTGGCCGTGGTTACAACTTTCCAGTAGCTCTAGAAGGAGCTCTTAAACTTAAAGAAATATCATATATTCATGCAGAAGGTTATCCTGCTGCAGAAATGAAACATGGTCCTATTGCTCTAATTGATGAAGAAATGCCTGTTGTAGTAATTGCTCCTAAAAAAGGACATTATGACAAAGTTGTAAGTAATATTCAGGAAGTTAAAGCTAGAAGTGGAAAAATTATCGCTATAGTTTCTAAAGGAGATACAGTGGTGGCTGCAATGGCTGATCATATTATTGAAATACCTTGCGTAGAAGAGATGCTTGTTCCTTTGGTTGCTACTGTACCTTTACAATTACTTAGTTATCATATTGCTTTAATGCGTGGTTGCAATGTTGACCAACCACGAAATCTAGCTAAATCTGTTACTGTAGAATAGATTAAAACTAATATATTGGAACAGAACTTAACAAATAAACCAATTGTAACTAGTCATATTGAGAAATCTGAATGGTTTGTCTTTTATGTAAAATCTAGAACTGAGTTTAAAGCGGAACAATTACTTAAACGAGATGGGTTTATATCATATTTACCAGTAATTAAGATTCTTAAACAGTGGTCAGATAGAAAAAAATGGATAGAAGAACCATTGTTTAAATCTTATATTTTTGTTAAAGTAAAAAGATATCAATTATATAATGTACTACAAACTCCACCCATTGTTACTTATGTGCGTTTTGCTGGAGAACCTGCAATTATTCATCAGCGACATATTGACTTAATTAAAGAGTTAATAATAAATAAAACTAAATTTGAACTTAGTACTGAAATTGTAAAAGTTGGTGAAAGTATTAAAATTAAATCTGGTCCTTTTAAAGGTCAGTCTGGAATTGTAAAAGAATTAAGAGGTAAAAAGAAACTACTTATTTCTTTGGAAAGTATTAATTTTACCCTTGAAATTGAATTATAAATAAGAATAAATATATAAGTTATGAAAAAAGCAGAAATTCATACAGTAAAAGGAGTTATGAAACTTGACTTTTATGAGAATGATGCACCAAATACGGTGGCAAACTTTGTAAAACTAGCAAAATCAGGATTCTATGATGGACTGACATTCCATAGAGTTATTCCTAATTTTGTAATTCAAGGCGGATGCCCTGATGGAACAGGTGCTGGTGGCCCAGGTTATTCAATTGATTGTGAAACAAGTGGTGGAAACCAATACCACGATAGAGGAGTATTATCAATGGCTCATGCTGGACGTAATACTGGTGGTTCTCAATTCTTTGTATGTCATAGCCGTCAGAATACAGCTCATCTTGATGGCGTTCATACTTGTTTTGGTAAAGTATATGAAGGCCTTGATGTTATTGATGATATTAGAGGTGGCGATAAAATTGAAAAAATTATAATAATAGAGGAATAATGGAAATAATAGGAAGATTATCAGAATTGTTACCTGAGCAAAGTGGCCAAGGTAAAGGAGGAAATGCTTGGAGAAAGCGCTCTTTTGTTATTGAAACATTAGATGACCAATACCCTAAAAAAGTATGTATTGATGCTTGGGGAGACCGTATAGAAAATATAACTTCATTAGCTGTTGGCGATGAAATTACTGTAAGTTTTGATATAGAATCTCGTGAGTACAACGGAAGATGGTATACCAATGTAAAAGCTTGGAGAATAGATAAAAAACAAGCAGCGGCAGCTCCATCGAATCCTCCTCTTCCTGGTGCAGATGACATGCCTCCTCCTCCAGAACCTACAGACGATTTGCCTTTCTAATAAGGTTAATTATATTAATTGTTAAAGAGGCTGTATCAAAAGTGGAATAATACGTAAGTTAATTTCTTATTATTTCGCTTTTAATACAATCTCTTTTTTGTTATACTGAGCCGTGATAGAAAATTATATTTAGTAAATAGCTTATTTTGTGCCTAGTCGATGCATAATTTCTTTGCATAGCCGTAGCTACGGATATAAGTTATAAAGAAGAATAGGTGCAAAAGATGCGTTTAATATTACAAATTTATATGTCAGCTCAGTATATAATATCATTATTCTTTTAAACATTAACATTGCCGTAATCATTGAAACAAAGGTTTTGTACCTTTGCTGCCAAATAATATCGATATGACAGAATTAACAGAACAAGAAATAGTTAGAAGAAATTCATTAAAAGAATTATATAAGTTAGGAATTAATCCATATCCTGCTGAAGAATTTGAGGTAAATGCAAATACTTCAGAAATACATAGATATTTTCCGAAAGACAGCTCTCTATATCAAAAAGTAAAAATTGCCGGTAGAATAATGAGTCGAAGAATAATGGGTGCTGCTTCTTTTACTGAAATACAAGATGAAAAAGGACGTATTCAACTATACTTCAAACGCGATGAAATTTGTCCTACTGAAGACAAAACAATGTATAATACTGTTTTTAAGAAACTATTAGATATTGGTGATTTCATTGGCGTTGAAGGATATGTATTTGTCACTAAAATGGGTGAAATTTCCATTCATGTTACATCATATAAATTACTTAGCAAGGCATTACGACCTTTACCTATTGTGAAAGAAAAAGATGGCAAAAGTTATGATGCTTTTACAGACCCTGAGCAACGCTATCGTCAACGATACGTTGATTTAATTGTAAATAGTGATGTTCGTAAAACTTTTATTAAAAGGAGCAAGATTATTAATTCAATGCGAGATTTCTTTAATCAACACGAATATCTTGAAGTAGAAACTCCCATCCTCCAACCAATACCAGGAGGTGCGGCTGCTCGACCTTTTATTACTCATCATAATGCTTTGAATATTCCTCTATATTTACGTATTGCAAATGAGTTATACTTAAAGCGCTTAATCGTAGGTGGTTATGAGGGAGTTTATGAGTTTGCTAAAGACTTCCGTAATGAAGGAATGGATAAAACCCATAATCCTGAATTTACTGTATTGGAAATATATGTAGCTTATAAGGACTACAATTGGATGATGGATTTTACGGAGAAAATGCTAGAAAAAGTAGCCCTTGACTCTAATGGTACTACAACTGTAACTTATGGTGAGAATAATATTAATTTCAAAGCTCCTTTTGCTAGAATCCCAATGCTTGAAGCCATTAAAACTCACACTGGCTTTGATTTAGAAGGAAAATCGGAAGCTGAGATATTTGATGTTTGCAAGAAATTAGATATTGAAACAGACCCATCAATGGGAAAAGGAAAACTAATAGATGAAATATTTGGTGAAAAATGTGAGCATCATTATATACAACCAACTTTTATTACCGACTACCCTGTCGAAATGTCTCCATTATGCAAAAAGCATCGTGATAATCCAGAATTAACAGAGCGTTTTGAACTATTTGTTAATGGAAAAGAACTTGCAAATGCATATACAGAACTAAACGATCCAATAGACCAGAAAGCTAGATTTGAAGATCAACTTCAACTAAGTGAAAAAGGAGATGATGAGGCTATGTTTATTGACCAAGATTTTGTGAAAGCTCTTGAATTTGGAATGCCTCCTACATCAGGTATGGGTATTGGAATTGACCGTTTAGTTATGTTTATGACTAATCAGGATAGTATACAAGAAGTATTATTATTTCCTCAAATGCGACCAGAAAAAAAAGCTATTGTTAGCTCTGATGCAGACTTTGAAGCATTAGGTATCCCCTCAGAATGGATTACTGTAATTCGTAAAGCTGGTGTTAATACTACAGATACTTTAAAAGAGCAAATGCCGAACAAATTTCATGGTCAACTTTGTGGACTAAGAAAAAAACTTAAGCTTAGCATTAAGAATCCTACTCCTGAACAAGTTGGAGAATGGATATCAAAAGCGTAATATTAGAACTATAATAAATAACAAAGCCTGTAATTCTAAAGAATTACAGGCTTTGTTATTATATATAAAATAGAATTATTATTTCTTCTTAACTGTTACCATCAAAAAACTCTTTGGAACTATGTCTCCCTCTTTAACTTTAATGGCACCAACGATTCCATCAAAAGGAGCAAGAACTCTATTCTTCATCTTCATAGCTTCAAGGTGCATCAAGATATCACCCTCTTTTACCTTATCACCCTTTTTTACCCTAATATCACTAATTGTGCCTGGGATAAATGCAAGTTGATCACTTAAATCAGGTGTTTTATAAGCAATTCTATTTTTAAACGCTTTCGTTAGTTTAGTAGGATAATATACATCGCCTATTCTCAAACTATCTAATTCTGAATTATCTATATCCATAATATTCAATTTAATAAAACATAATTGGTTCTTTCTCCACTAAAACGGAGGAATACCATGTTTTTTTTCTGGTAATACCGTTGATTTACTTTTTGAAATATCTAATGCGTGAAGAATAAATTTTCGCGTTTCTTTTAATTCAATTACAGAATCTATATAACCATAAGCAGCAGCAACATAAGGATTAGCATAAGCCTGTTTATATTCTTCAACTTTCTGTTCGCGCATTGCATCAGGGTCATCAGCTTGAGCTATTTCTTTTCTAAAAATAATATTTGCCGCTCCTGTTGGTCCCATAACAGCAATTTCTGCAGTAGGCCAAGCAAAAACAAAATCAGCCTTTAAATGACTAGAACACATTGCAATATAACCACCACCATAAGCTTTACGAGTAATTAAAGTAATCTTTGGAACAGTAGCTTCGCTATAAGCATAAAGTAATTTTGCACCATGGCGAATTACCCCTGCATGCTCTTGATCTACTCCTGGTAAATAACCTGGTAAATCAACTACTGTTAATAATGGAATATTAAAAGCATCGCAATAACGAATAAAGCGAGCTGCTTTATCAGAAGAATCTACATCTAAAACACCAGCAAGTACTAATGGCTGATTTGCAACTATACCAATAGTTTCACCATTAAGTCGAGCAAAACCAATAACAATATTTGCAGCCCATAATTCTTGTATTTCAAAGAATTTAGAATCATCACTAATTGACTTAACAATATCTCTAACATCATAAGGAGTAATAGGATCTGATGGAAATATGCTATTTATTTTATACGTTCTAGTTTTTGGCGGTTTTGGAGGAAAAGCATCTGCCCTTTTAGTGTTATTCCAAGGAATATATGTAAATAACTCCTTAATAGAGGTAAAACACTCTTTTTCACTATTTGAAAAGAAATGTGCATTACCAGTAGTTTCTGCATGAACTCTAGCTCCCCCAAGAGCCTCCATAGATATTTCTTCTCCCAAAACAGACTTAATGACTTCTGGTCCAGTGATAAACATTTTAGAAATTTTGTCTACCACAAATACATAATCTGTTAATGCTGGAGAATAAACTGCTCCACCAGCACAAGGTCCTAATATTACCGAAATCTGAGGAATAACACCAGAAGCAAGAGTATTTCTATAAAAAATCTCTCCATATCCTGCCAAAGAATTAACTCCCTCTTGAATACGTGCTCCACCAGAATCATTAATACCAATAATAGGAACTTTTAGCTTCATTGCATGATCCATTATTTTGGTTATTTTACGAGCATGCATATAACCTAAAGACCCTCCTGCAACTGTAAAATCTTGTGCATAAATACAAATAGGATGACCATTAATAGTTCCCGTTCCTATTATTACACCATCACCTGCAAGTTCTTTCTTTTCCATATCAAAATCCTTTGCAGCATGTTTTACAAACAAATCATACTCATAAAAGGATTTATCATCTAATAATTCAATAATTCTATCGCGGGCTGTCATTTTTCCCATCGAAACTTGTTTCTTAATTGCTACATCTCCACCTCCCTTGGCGGCTTCTCCCATGCGCTTACGTAATTCTCTAGTTTTACTTAATAAGGACATTTTGATTAATTTAGTTTACAAACAATTTTCTTATATTGTGTTGAAATACATTACGATAGAATTATTATTTCTAAGCTTATCTAATTAGTAATATTAACGCCTCGTAACCACACGAATTTATAACACGAGTACAAACATACACTTAATATTTTAAACAAAGTTAGTTTTTTGCCAAATCAAATAATTAATCAAGTTAATTTACTTAATCTTAACTATTTATTAAAAATAGCGCTTCGTTTATAATACTAAAAACAATATCAGTAAACGATAATAAATTTATCGTTAGAAACTGCCAATATTCAGATTAATATTTTACTTTTGCGAATCAATATAATTATTATGTGGAAATACATTATTCGGTTAATACTTAGACAAAAATATTTAGTCCTTACCATTGTCTTTTTGTCATCACTTTTTATGGCATACGAAGGCGCACAAATTAAAATGTCTTACGAAATGGCACAAATGCTGCCAGATTCTGATAGTACTGTAATTAGATATCAAAACTTTAAGAAAATATTTGGTCAAGATGGTAGTGTTCTATACCTAGCCATTGAAGATGATAGTATAAAGAAATTGAAAAACTTTAACTATTGGTACGATTTAGCAGAAAACCTTGAAGGTGTTGAAGGTGTTGAAGCGGTTATTTCATTATCAAAAATATTTGAACTTAGAAAAAATGATAGCCTTAAAAAATTTATAATTAAGCCTATTTTTAAACATAAACCACAATCACAATCTGAACTTGATAGCCTATTTAACGAAATTGAACGTCTTCCTTTTTATAAAGGTCGTCTTTATAATACAGAATCCTTTGCAACAATAATGGCTATTACCCTTGATAAAGAAATAATTAACAGTAAAAGGCGCTTTGAGTTATTAGAAAATATTGAAAATAGGGTTAATAAATACCAAAAAACTTGTGACATTGATGTTCATTATTCTGGCTTACCATATATTAGGACCAAAACATCAGCACTGATAAAATCAGAGCTATTTCTTTTCACTATACTTACAATGCTTATTGCCTCTTTTATCTTATTCCTTTTCTTTAGATCATTTAAGGCTGTTTTCTTCCCTTTAATTGTAATGGTAGTATCTGTACTTTGGGTTATTGGCTTTATTCATCTCTTTGGTTTTGAAATCACTATTCTTACTGGTATTCTGCCTCCTCTTATTATTATTTTAGTGGTTGAGAATAATATCTTTCTTCTTAACAAATATCATAGCGAATACAAATCACATAAACAAAAAACTAAAGCTCTTGCAAGAATGATTCATCGTGTTGGCGGCGCTATGTTTCTTACCAATCTTACTACAGCGGTTGGTTTTGCTGCTTTTATTATTACTCGAAACCGTTTGTTAGTTGAGTTTGGTGTTGTAGCTGCTCTTTCCATTATGATGGTTTTTGTACTTTCAATTACTCTTATTCCAATATTCTTTAGCTTTGTTTCTGAGCCTAAATTAAAGCATCTAAAACATCTTGAAAGAAAGGGTTTGCATAACATCATTAATAAACTTATGAACTTAGTTTTATTAAATAGGACTAAAGTATATATCGTTACAGTTGTAATTGTAATAATTGGAATTATAGGAATGTTGCAGCTAAAAACAACGGGTAATGTAGTTGACGATATTCCTCAAGATGGCAAAATGTATAAAGACATGATGTTTCTTGAAAAACAATTCAATGGTATTCTTCCTTTTGAAATAATGATTGATACTAAAAAGCCAAAAGGTGTTCTTAAAACAGCAACTCTAAAACGTATAGCAAAACTTCAAGACACTTTAGCTACTTATCCTGTGTTTTCAAAATCTCTATCTGTTGCAGATGTTGTTAAAGTAGCTAAACAGGCTTACTATAATGGTGACCCAGCAAAATATCAATTGTTAAACTCTAATGAAAAATATTTTGTAATGAGCTATTTGCCCAAAAACATGGGCCAAAACAAAAGAACTCTTATTAATTCTTTTGTAGATAGTAATTTGCAAGTAACAAGAATTACTGTGCAAATGAAAAATATTAGTAGCCCAGAAATTCAAGCACTTAGAGCTGATTTACAACCAAAGATTGATAAAATATTCAATCCTGAGAAATATAATGTTTACCTTACTGGTACTAGTGTTGTCTTTCTAGAAGGAACTTCTTTCCTTGTTAACAACCTTTTATACAGCCTTTTATTGGCCATCTTTATTATTGGTGGTATTATGTTCTTACTTTTCAATTCATCAAAAATGGTTGTAATAGCTTTAATACCTAACCTTATACCACAGGTGCTTACTGTCGCATTAATGGGATATTATGGTATTCCTTTAAAGCCTTCTACAATACTTATTTTTAGTATCGCTCTTGGTATCTCCGTAGACAATACCATTCACTTTCTTTCAAGATATAGAATGGAATTAAAACTCAATAATTCAAACATTAAACAGTCTGTTATCAATGCCCTTAAAGAGACTGCAAATTCCATGATTTACTCATCAATAGTATTATTTGTTGGATTTTCTGTTTTTATGATTTCTTCTTTTGGTGGCACAGAAGCTCTAGGTAAGTTAATTTCATTTACTCTTATAGCAGCAATGTTCTCAAATTTAATTTTACTTCCCTCTCTTCTTTTAACTCTTGATAAAAGGCTTACTACTAAAGCCTTTAAAGAGCCTTTCCTTGAAATTATGGATGAGGAAGATGATGTTGATGTTGATTATATTGATTTTGATAAAGAGGAAAAATAATGGCTAAAACAGCTAAGAATTTATTTAAAAGAATTTTCTTATATGTTACTATTATAATATTTAGTGTTTTTATTCTAGGGATTGTCTTTGCTTATATCTACGAGGATGAAATTAAGGATATTACTATCAAGCAGATTAATAAAAGCATTAATACGAAAATTGTTGTAGAAAATATAGATTTAAGTCTATTTAGCCAATTTCCAAAAGCTTCATTAAAATTCAATAAGGTAAATATTATTAGTAAGGGTTCAGACTCTATTACAATAATTAAAGCTGATAAAATATTTCTAAATTTTGATGTTATTGATATTATTAACGGTGATTATAACCTGGATAATATTGTTATTGATAATGCCGTAATTAATTACATAATTAATAAAAATGGAATTTCTAATTTCAATTTTTTCAATTCTAACAACACTGATAGTAGCGGCTATTTTCTTAACTTAAGTAGTGTAAGAATTAGTAATACAATCTTCAATTATACCAATAAAGGAACTAGGCAAAAAGCATCTATTAATATTATTGAATCTTCTTTTAATGGAATTTTCACTCCTGATAAATTTAATATTACTTTAAGCGGTAGAAATATTCTTGAAAAATATGAAAATAAAGGAAGAAGTATTCTTAAAAATAAATATTTCAATTTAAATGTTCAGTTAATTATTGATCCTAAAACTGGATTATATAAGCTAGAAAAAGGACAACTACTTTATCAAGGTGTTCCTTTAAATCTTACTGGAGAACTTTCAATTCATGAGAATTATATTGGAATTAACGCTAAGCTTATTGCTAGTAATATACCTGCTAAAAAAATTATTGAAAACCTTCCAAAAGACAGAAAGTTAATTTTTGAAAAATATAAACCAAATGGCTTAATTACTATTAATACTAATATTAACGGGAAAATTGGAGGGAAATATATTCCTCTAGTTAATGCTTCAATTATCTTAAATAACTTTTCTTTTTTTGTTCCTAATAAAGAACTTGATTTTCAAAATCTATCAGCAAAAATAAAATATTCTAATGGGAAAAATCATAATTTAAAATCTTCTAAATTACAAATTAAGAATCTAGTAACTAAAAGTAATCTTGGAAGTATTAAAGCTGAATTATATATCAATAATTTTTGGAAACCTGCCATTAAAACAAATATTACAAGTACTATAGATTTACAAGTTCTTAAAACTATTATCAAAATTGATACTATTGAAAAATTGAGTGGCCAGGCAGATATTAGCACCAATATTAGTCTAAACCTATCATTTAACGATAGTAATAATTGGGATATAAAGAATCTAAAAATGGCTAATCATTTTAATATAAGTACCGCCAGCTTTGCATTTATTAACTCGAAAACAAAATATGATTCAATATACTGCCAAGGAAGTCTAAATAATGATAATTTACATATTCAATCCTTCAAGCTATTATCAGAAAACACTATTCTAAAAGGAAGACTTAGAATAATAAATCTCCCTTTTTCAATTTTTAACTCTCAAAACAAAAGTATGATTATTAAAGCTAATATTTCTGCCAATGAAATATCTTATAATCAAATTATGCAATCTCTTCCTAGTAGCAAAAGTAAAGACTCTAGATTTTCAGATAAGTTAATTGTTAATATAGGTTTTTCCTTTGATCAATTTTATTACGGTGATTTATCAGCACAAAAAGCAAAAGGTCTTTTTTCTATGTCGAATCGTAGAATTAGTTTGCGAAATATAAACCTCCAATCGTTCAACGGTAATATTAAAGCAGATGTTTTTATTGATGGGACAAAACAAGAACTTTACAATATAAAAAGCCAAGGAAAAGTTACAAATATTGATATTGATAATTTATTTCAAAATTTTAATAATTTTAACCAATCTATTATTACTCACAAAAATATTAATGGTGATCTTACGTCTAATTTTATTCTTAATCTAGACTTTGACAAAGACTGGAACTCAAATAGTAACAGCATAGAATTAAATGCCAATATATTTATAAATGATGGTGTATTAAGAAATCTTAAATCATTAAATGCATTAAAATCATATACTAAAATTGATGACTTTTCTACTATTAAATTTAAAACGATAAAGAATAATATTAGTATTAAAAATTCCATTTTAACTATTCCAAATATGGATATTAATTCTGATAAAATGAATGTTAATATTAGTGGAACTCATACTTTTGATAATGTTTACGAATATCATTTTAATGTATTGCTCTCTGAGGTAATGGGAGAAAAATACCACAAAACTCTGACTTCTGAATTTGGAGAAATTGAAAATGATGGAAACAATAGAAGTAAATTATTCTTTACCATTATTGGAAAAGGGGATGATTTTGAAGTAAAATATGACAAATCTGGGCTAGGGAAAAAAATAAAAGAAGATTTGAATGATGAGAAAAACAGCCTAAAAGACGCATTAAATAAAGAATTTGGCTGGTTTAAAAAGGAACAGCAAAAAAGAAAAAATGATTCCATTAAAGCTTTGAAAAAGTTGGAAAAAGAAGATGTTCCAAAAACTGAAGAAGGATTCAGTATTGAATGGGATGATGAAGATGATGAAACAGAAAACCCGCCTAATTAGCGGGTTTTATATCAATTCTAAAATTTCTTTTGTTATCTAAAATTTCTCATGCTTAAGTCTTTTAAGTACTGAGAATGCAGCATCTACATCTTCGTCATTAACAATAACTGTAAACTCATGAGTAGTAGAAATAATTTCTAAAATATTAATTCCTTCGTATGCTAACTTCTTAAGTATATGATAGTAAACACCAAATACCTGAGCGTTTTCTTCTGGAAGTTTAATAGTAATTGATGATAAATCTGAAAATTTATATGTTAAATATTCATCTTTAAATATCTCATCTATTTCTTCACCTATTACATCACTAAGTACAAGTGTTGTTTCATAAATCCCTTGTGAGAAAGCATAAAATATTTCCTTTCGTGTGCTAATAATATCTAATAACCTCGTTTGACAGGAAGTTAAAGAAGAAGAATTGCGATATGTATAGTCAGCCAAATTCGACCTAACTGTTATATCACCCATAAGCTCTACTACTTTCTTTATTCTTAAATTAATTTGAAAATTAATGGTTGGCTTTAATCTCTTAAGAGCCATCACTATTGCCCCATGTTTTACATCCTTATCAAGTCTTTGACAAACTTCAGAATGTATTTCACGAGCCAATGAAGATAGGTTTATTAATCCTGACGCAAGAGCTTCCTCTAAAAAAGGCTTTCTTCTTACTATGTCACTTACTGATTCACTAATTGTTACCATAATTGTTTTAATGTTAAATATTTGATACAAATATATTAAAATTATTTATAACTATGTATAATGTTAAATATTTATTTTATTCGTAAGATTTGTTAATTTATTAGTAATTATTTTTACTGCCTTTATTTGTTACTTTTGCAGGGATGATTAAAATATTAGAAACCCCTAGAGATGCATTGCAAGGAATATCGAAGTTTATCCCTACAGAACAAAAAATTAAATATATAAATTCTCTACTTGATGTAGGATTTGATATGCTTGATTTTGGGAGTTTTGTATCTCCAAAAGCTATTCCTCAATTAAAAGATAGCGCTGAAGTAATAGAACAACTAAATGAAAACAACAATACTAAAATAATTGCAACCATAGGTAGTTTTAGTGGTGCACAAAGAGCTTTTAAACATGGTAAAATTGATGCTGTTGCTTTTCCTTTTTCTATTTCTGAAATATTCTTAAAGAAAAACATTAACTCTAACTTTAATAAATCACAACTTACCATTGATAATATTTTAAACCTATGCGAGCAAAAGAATAAAAGTCTAAAATTGTATATTGCAATGGCCTTTGGGAATCCTTATGGCGACAAATGGAGTCCCGATTTATTAGCTCACTGGATTGATAAGTTATTAAATATGGGTGTTAAAGAAATCCTACTTGCCGATACTACCGGCGATGGACATATTAGAGATATTGCTGATAGTTTCACACTTATAAATAAAGAATTCCCTAATCTTAATCCTAGTGCTCACCTTCATACTTTACCCAATAATTGGGAAGAAAAACTATCCGCTGCTTACGAAAATGGCTGTCGGAGTTTTGATAGTGTATTGGGTGGTTTTGGGGGCTGTCCTATGAGTGGAAAAGCTCTTATGGGAAATCTTGATACAGCAAATTTATTGAGCTTTGCTAAGAAATATGGTGAAGAAACTAAGGTAAATCAGGAAGCATTATTTAAAGCTTATGAGATTGGAAACACTATTTTTAATACTTGATAAATTTTCTTATTTCACCATTAACCTTTATCAAAAACAGACCATTATTTAAGTTGGAAATGTCTATTTTATTTATTCCTTTTTCTGCATTTCCTTTATAAACAATATTTCCTAATTGAGAAATAATTATTAAATTCCCTGCTTGCTGGGTATTAATATTAATATAATTATTGGCAGGATTTGGATATATATTTATGATATTTCTTTCCGTATTATTAGCTTTATTAAATCCTACCACTTGATGAATTACTCCAACAGCATCCAAATCAAAACCTGATGAAGCAAAAGGAGTAGGAAAAGGATCGTTAATCATATTTCCAGCAGTATCAGTAGTTCCATAAGCAGTATCAATACTCCCAACAACATCTATTATTCTAATATGTGTAATCTGCTGAATATTCAAAGCCGTATATGATGGCAACTCACTCAAGTCGAAAGGTGTTCCATAGCCTCCCCTATATTTTCCAGCAAGATTATTTATTTCTGTAGTATTAAGAGTACCAAAAGTTGTTATTTGGGTATCAGTTTGAGTAAGTGAATGGGCAGGAAATCTAAAGAAATTAACTCCATCGCTACTAACTTCTACAAAAGCTAACTCAAGAAAAAAATCATCAAACGCATTTTCGAAAATCACAAAATCCCAAGATGGGCCATTAACAATTGGATATATAAAATTTAGAGTTGCTATTCCCCCATCACCAAGACTTATGGTTGAATTATCTGCAATCTGTAATGCGTTCTCTGAATTGCCATTAGTAGCTTTTCCAAGACTAGTATCTGCTACATTTATCCATCCTCTTTCCACATTACAAGTTATTGCCCAATTGTGAATTATACTACTATCTTTATAAATAGCGGTGCTTCCAACTTGTCCAACAGATGGTGCATATTGTGCTTTAATTTGAATAGAAAACCAAATAATTAAACTTAGAAAAACAGCCTTAAACATACTTTTTAATATAAAACAGCCTTAATAATTTCCCGTATTTAAATTACTAAGGCTGTACAAAAAATTAAAATTATTCTTTAATAAATTTCTTTTGAACCATTTCAGTATCAGTAGTAAATTGCATAAAATAAACTCCTGAACTTAAATTCTGAATATCTATTCTTTCGTTAATGCTTCCTTTCTCCACATTAAAACTAGAAACTAAAACACCTTGCATATTAAAAATATTAATTTGTGCTTGAGATTCAGCTATTCCTTTCAAATTAATATTACTACTAGCAGGATTTGGATAAACATTCAAAATACTTGCTTTCTCAATTTTTACAATACTAACATCATAAAGACTGCTCATATCATCAATGCAAAAATATGCTGGTGTATTCATTCCATAAGTACCAACATCGCTACTACTTAGAGTAAAACTCATTGAATCTATTGCTCCAAGTTTAGTTAAATTTACATAAGTCCAATCTTTAATAATATAATCTTTAGTATTGTCGGCAAAACGAAAATCTGCCAAAAAGAAATTAACTGTATCCGTAAGTATACCATTCTTAAAACCAGAAATAGTAAGCATAAACCAATCAGTATCATTTCCTGTTGTACCACCAAATTTCTTTGCATAAGCATCACCATCTTTCATACTTAGGTAAGCGTATGTATTATTAGTAATATAAAACCCACTCACTGGAATACTTGTAGCAATAGGATTAATAGCTACTGCCACAGGACCGCTATAAGCACTCCAATAAGCTACTCCATATGTGTCAGAATTGTATCCTCCACCCGTAATACTAGAATACATATTACTAAAACCTGTGGTAAGAGTATCTGTTTTTGAAGAGTATGCAAATCCTCCCCATGAAGAATAAGATGAATTATAACTGTTGTAATAAGTTACAAAACCACTAGAAAAACTACCAGAAGCATCAGATCCATTCCAGAAACTATCTGTTGGTAAACTTAAGTCTTCAAAAGATGAAGTACTTGAAAGAGTTTGGGCATTTGCCACAAAAATACTTGCAAAAGATACAAGTACAATAAGTAAAACTTTTTTCATAAAAATGTAAATTTTAAGGTTTTGATGCAAAAAGCATCGATAAATAAATAATAAATAAATCCTCAAAACTTACGGGAAACCAGAAAATGTAATAAAACAAATTCACGCTTTTATCCCGAAAGCATTTGTGTTAAAACTGGTAGGTCTTCTGACTTACTCCAAACCATAATCGCCTTCCCATCGGTTTTGGAACCGAAAGTGGACAAAAGATTATGATAAAAAAGAGCTTACAGCAGCGGGTACTGTTTAGGATTTTCACCTAATTCCCTCTTAGCCCAAGAATTCTTGGGAACCAATTATGTGGCAAAGGTAATTGTTTTCTTGTTTGTTTGAATTATTTGTTGAAATCAGCCTAAGTAATTTACATAGACGTTAAGGCTAAATCAAAAAATTCCCTCATAATCCCTCATCAACTCTATCATTTCAGGATTATTCTTTTTGCTTATTCCTTTTTCCAGATTATAAGAAACTAAGGTAACTACTGCCTTTGATGCTATTATTTCTTTTCCGTCTTTCTTTTTTATAATATAACTTTCTAAGTCATAACTTTTGGACCCTATTTTACTACATCTTGTATAAACCCATACATTGTCGTATAAAAATAATGGTGCTAAATATGAAATATCTATTTTACCTACTACTGCCTCAAAGTCAAGATTTTTAGGAATAAAATTCATTACTTCTTTCATATAATAAAT